>NZ_NHPF01000048.1:0-48835 GCF_002252925.1 Halorubrum sp. Ea8 | reverse complement strand
TCTTCTGCGGTGAAACAGACAACCTAGATCGGCCGGTCAAATTCGATGCCGGACTCCTGAAGCGCCCGTACGGCTTCGAGCCCGCTGTAGACGCCGAGCACCCCATCGAAGATACCCCCTTCGGGAACGGAGTCGATATGGCTCCCACAGGCGACTGCTGGTGCTGTCGGATCGGCGCTCTCGGGCACCCAGCGGCCGACGATATTGCCTACTTGCGTCAACGCGGACGTCAAGCCTTGCCGCCTCCAGGCGGTCGATGAAATACTCCCGCGCTTGTCTGTTTGCTTCCGTTCCCGTGAGTACAGTTCGACCGTGTCCTTGGTCAGTTACAACCTCTCCGAATTTCCCGGTTTCCGTGATATCGTCTCGGAGTCGGTCTTCGCTGACGCGCTGATGCGCTCCTTTCGCTTTACTCATAACCCATCCCCCTATTAAACGGGCTTTAGTTTGAATATATCGGAGACGATGACCCGGACGATGCGCAAATAACAGCAATCTCGCTCAACAGCATCAGATCGTACTGATTCGATGAGAAGACGTTATCGTGATCCCCTCCCTGCTCAGGATTTTTCATATGGTGGGCTTTCGGCAGAACGGGATATAGGTATAATTCAGAAAGTTCACCAGCTCGTACCTAAATTTCTGTTCGTATTTATCGAATATTCGTGCTGTTTCTCGCTATACCCATTGATTGGCCCAGGGTACTGGATTATCTCTGCGTTCAACAGGTGCTTGATCGGTTGTTGAGCATAGAACACATGTGTATATAACAAGACTAAGTTTGTTATCTAGTAACGCCTTCCATATTTGATCCCGTTCTCTATTTTCGCATATTACGAACGAGCAGAGTTTTTGAAAGGGTGACGGTGAGACAGTAGCTGCCGAAGCAGAACGCGAGGAGGTACGAGTACAAATTACAGATGAAACTTCCCATAATACATCAGATGGGGGGAGAGAATTATCAAGAATACATTAGTTCGAATCCGTTACCTGAACGACGAACCCGTCGTGACTACGTTCGTTCTCCAGCGTAAACGGCCGGTGATAGTCGGGCTCGTACCACTCGTTTATTGCTTGGTGAATTTTCGATCGCCGCCACGAACACATCCATAGGAATGTTCACATGCGTCTATTTGTCACCGTCAAGTTACCATCACTTCCAGCCAGTCTACACCGAGGGATAGTATTTTACAGACACACAAGGGACTCCGAATGTGATCCAGAACAGAAAACAACTCGCAGTAACGCCTGCTCACAAGGTAGTCCTAGACTGTCTTGCAGCCGGGATCGAAGCAAGCCAACCGAAGAACGCCGTCGCAAACACGGTCTCCAAGGAAGACTCTAATCTTATCGTCGGCGACACCACAGTTGATCTCACTCAGTTCGAGCAAGTTGTCGTCCTCGGCGGCGGCAAAGCGGCCGCACAGTCGGCAAAGGCATTAGAAACGATCCTCGAAAACACGATATCGGGAGGCGTAGTCGTCACAAACGACCCACGAGAAACCAAACAAGTCGATGTGATTGAGGGATCTCATCCGGTTCCCAACGAAAGTGGCAACGCGGGTGCAAAGGCGATATTATCGAGAGCGCAAAAGGCCGATGAAGGCACGCTCATTTTATTCCCACTCTCGGGTGGCGGTAGCTCTCTGCTTCCGCTCCCGGTTTCGGATGTGATGCTAACTGACCTGCAGCAGGTGACTGAGAAACTTTTGACCAGCGGTGCGACTATCGCCGAGATAAATACGGTTAGAAAACATATATCCCAGATCAAAGGGGGACAATTCGCCATGGCGGCGGCTCCGGCAACAGTGATCGGGCTCGTTCTCAGTGACGTAGCTGGGAACAATTTAGGTACGATTGCAAGCGGCCCAATCGTGGGAGATAACACTACATACCAAGATGCAATATCGGTGTTGGAGTCATACGATATCGAACCACCGAATACAATTAAGACCCATCTCAGGCATGGTGCCGATAGAAAATTCGAAGAGACACCACAGTCAAATCATCACTGCTTCGATAATGTGTCGACACACATTCTCGCAGACGCGTCGACTGCAATCGACGCTGCAATCGATGAAATCACACATACACCGTTCACACCGTTCGTGCTCTCTACAAGCATCGAAGGCGAAGCCTGTGAGATCGGGAGGGTTCACAGTGCAATCGGAAACGAGATAATTCGGTCCGGTCGACCGATCGAGCCGCCCGCTGTCTTAATATCCGGTGGTGAAGCAACAGTGACGGTCCGAGGCGGTGGACTCGGCGGGCCAAATCAAGAGTTTGTTCTTGAGAGTCTACTTCAAGCAAGTTCAGAAGAGATGGTCGTTGCCAGCGTGGATACAGACGGAGAAGACGGTGCGACAGATGCGGCAGGTGCGCTTGGCACCTCGACGATTGTATCCAATAAGGATATCGCGAGGCAGTCCCTAGACCAGAACGACACGTATCCGTATTTCTCGAGACGAGATGCGCTAGTTTACACCGGACAAACAGGAACTAACGTCAACGACTTGCGAATCATTGCAATATCCGATCCAAAATAAGCATACCCACGTTAACCCATGTGAGGAGACCTATAATGCAGGGAATTATCCAGATAACGAGCCCCACTGTCCATTTATCCTCAAATACTCTAGAAATTGAGGCAGTTAATCCCGCCGCAAGGACTGCACCGCTAATTGCTGATTCACACTCTTTCATCTACCCCCATCGCTTGGGTATCTACTAGCTGAGGAGCGACAGAAGATAGATCTATTATCCATCGAATTCAGAGACGGACATCTACAACTGACTCATAATCAACACCAAGAAATATTGAGTAAGTGGACTAAATGTCGAACACGTCGAGACCAGTCTTGGGGTCGTTGGCTACTGAGTAGTCCAATAATTAATAAATATTTATATAATATTTCTCATCAAAGGAAATATTTAAACAGCCCTGTTGAAATGTTATTTTATGGGCACGTACGATATTGCAGTGATCCCAGGGGATGGTATCGGTCCTGCAGTGACTGATGCAGCGTTAGATGTTCTCAACGCAACGGCCGAAAAGTACGGATTCGAACTCAATCAAACAGAGTACGATTGGAGCACTGAACGGTACCTCGAGACGGGTTCGATGATGCCAAACGACGGGCTCGATCAAATAGAGTCTGCAGACTCTATTTTTCTCGGAGCTGTGGGTCATCCAGATGTTCCCGATCATATCACGTTGAACGGTCTCTTACTGCCGATCCGGAAAGGGTTTGACCAGTACATCTGTAAACGGCCAAACACGCTTTTCGAGGGGATCGATAGTCCTCTAAAAGGATACGAAGCAGGTGAGATCGACCTCGTCGTGTATCGTGAAAATACAGAAGGGGAGTACGCGGACGTCGGTGGACGGGAACATCAAGGCTTCAGTAACGAAATTGCTGTTCAATCGGGTGTATTCACGCGCAAGGGAACCGAACGGATCGTCCGAAGTGCGTTTGAGGCGGCGACCGAGCGGAACGGACACCTAACGAGCATCACAAAGTCCAACGCACAGGCGTACTCAATGGTGTTCTGGGATGATATTGTCGATGAAGTGAGTACAGAGTATCCCGAAGTTGACGTGGAGAGTATCCTCGTGGATCGAGCGTCGATGGATCTTGTTCGCCGACCTGAAGAGTTCGATGTTGTCGTCGCGTCGAATCTCTTCGGAGATATTTCGACAGACATCGCGGCGATCACGACTGGAAGCCTTGGACTTGCCCCGTCTGGCAACATCAATCCGAACAACGAGTATCCAGATATGTTCGAGCCTGTCCACGGAAGCGCACCAGATATCGTAGGGCAAGGCATCGCAAACCCACTTGCAGCTATACTCACGGGCGCGATGATGTTCGAATACTTGGGTGACGGTGAGATAGCGGCTGCCGAAACATTACGCAAGGAGGTACAAGCACAAATCGCCGACGAAACTGCCCCACATACACCGGATCTGGGCGGAGAATCGTCAACAGTTGACGTCACTGAAGATTTGCTCTCTCGTATCTTGTAATTTACTTGAATGTTTTAGAGGGTGCTACATAGATAACCATGAACAATTGTTCCACCAGGGGTGTCAACCTTAGCGTACAGTAATTTGACGGTAATATGAGTTTGACGGGTACTGTCTAGTTGAAGTGGTTTCAGAAGTGAGCAGATCGTAGTGAGTGGTGCTCATGACACTCGCAGACCTGCTCAAACAGACGGTAGACGTGGATTGTGAAGACGTTTGGGAGAACGAGCGCACTTCGACACCGGTCAGGATGTTCGGGGTGCGGATGAACCAGAAACAATCAGTCAGGGGATAACAAACGACGATGGTCGACTGGATGAGCCTCTCCTGACAGACGAAGAAATGGAAGAAGGGACCTATCAGCTGCTGTTCGATGTCAGTAGCTACTACGAGAGAGCAGAGTCCACCGACACAAGCTTTCTTGATACGGTTCCTGTGCGGTTCAAGATCTCTGATCCCGAGGAGCACCACCACGTTCCGCTCCTCTGCTCTCCCGGCGGGTACACGACCTACCGTTGGAGCTAGCGATGAGTATTTTTTGGACTTCCGTCGTCGTTTCCTGTTAACAGATTGTTTCTTCTACTAGTGCCGACTACCTGATATTGGACCGGCAATATCGACAAAACCCGTCGCCGACAAAGACGATAGTTCGTATCCGTTGCCTGAGCAACGACCCCGTCGTGACTACGCTACCCGATTCCGCAGGTCTTCGTCCGCCAGGTAGTAATCGATATTTTCTTTCACCAGATTCGCAATATCGACGTGATACCGGTTCGTCGCCGACCCCTTGTGCGGTGAGATCATCACCTCGTCGAAGTCCCACAGAGGGGATTCTTCTGGAAGCGGTTCAGTTTCAAAAACATCCAGTCCGGCTCCCGAGATCTCGCCACGTTCGAGTGCGTCGACGAGTGCGGCCTCATCCACAAGGGGACCGCGAGCGACGTTGATCAAGTACGCGTCATCTCGCATCTGCGCGAGTGCCGACTCGTCAATCATGTGCTCAGTAGACGGCGTGTGTGGCACCGTAAGCGCGACGAACCGTGCGTCCGCTATCGCATCATTCAACTCATCGGGCTGGAATACCTTCGAGACCCCCGGAACGGGATCGGTCGAGCGACGTATTCCGATCACATCCATCCCCAGCGCGTCGGCACGCTTCGCGATACCCCTCCCAATCGTTCCCAGTCCGACGACGCAGATCCGTTCGTTCTCCAGCGTAAACGGCCGGTGATAGTCGGGCTCGTACCACTCGTTTGCCGCTTGATGATCGCGGTACACGTGAAGGTTTCTAGCCAACGACAGCATGAATCCCAAGGCGACTTCGCTCACGGTTGTCTCGTGGATCCCAGTACTATTCGTGAGCGGTACGCCAGTAGACCGATATCGCTCTGTATCGAATTCGTCGTATCCGGCGCGGATACAGTGAACCCACCCAGCATCCAGAAACTCATCGTGTGGTACGTAGGTCGCGACCGCATCCATTTCTGTGATAGGTTCCTGATCTCCTATAAGCTCGACGTCGAGTGGTCCATCTTCGAGCGCCGCCACGAACGCTTCCTTGGGAATCACGTTTTCGACCGATTCGTGTACACACAGCCGATCCAAGTCTGTAGACTTCGGCATGGTAAATTATCGAACGATGCCGATAATAAACCTTGGTGTCATGAGAAATATTTGACCTCCAGAGGAGCGGCGAAACCGCCTCAATCAGAATATACGATCATTATGATTATTTTTAAATGATTCCGTACTTTTATCCCACATGAGAATCGTTGAGTAATAGACGGTATGAATGTAACAGAGGCAATAGCCGATATATTAGCCCAAGAGGAGGTCAAGCACCTGATCGGATTCCCTAGTAATCCACTGTTCGACGATAACGCTGCGGAGGAAGCCGGAATTCGTCCGATTGTGGTCCGTCAAGAGCGCACAGGCGCGCACATGCTGGATGGTATCGCCCGCATCACATCCGGCAATCAGGTGGGAGCGTTCGCTTGCCAGCACGGTCCTGGGACCGAGAACTCGGTCGGTGGCATCGCACAGGCGTACGCGGAGTCAGCTCCGATCGTCGCGATCCCCGCGGGGTACTCGCGGGCCAAGACGAATACCGATCCCAAGTTCAGCTCGCTCATAAACTACCAGCACGTTACCAAAACCGCCGAGCAGTTGACCGATCCGGACTCCGTCAGTGAGATGTTCCGTCGCGCGTTCCAATCGGCGCGGAACGGCCGTCAACGACCGGCACTCGTCGAGGTCCCCAAAGACGTATTCAGTGAAGAGATCGGCGACGTCGAGTATGCATCAACCTCGTCAACTCGATCTGCTCCTGATCCGGAGGCAATCCCGGAGATCGTCGACGTACTCCTAGAGGCCGATAATCCCGTCATCAACGCCGGCCAGGGTGTCCACTATGCGGAGGCGTGGGACCCGCTGCAGGAACTCGCTGAGCTGCTCGAAGCGCCCGTTGCGACCACGTTGAACGGGAAAAGCGCCTTCCCTGAAGATCACCCGCTTTCCCTCGGTGCCGGGAGTAAAAGTGAACCACTGGCACTGAATCACTTCCTCGAGAAGTCGGACGTCATCTTCGGAATTGGCTGCAGCTTCACGAAGACAGCGTACGGAATTACCGTGCCCGATGGCAAGACGCTGATCCACTCAACCCTTGATGCGGGTGACATCGACAAAGATGTCGAATCTGACTACGGTCTTGTCGGTGACGCGAAGCTGACGCTCGAAGCTCTTGTTGACGAGGTTCAAGACCGGCTCAACGGCGACTCGCGTGGCCGATTCGATACCGTTGCCAACGAGATCGCCGAGGTCGAAGCAGAATGGCGTGAGGATTGGGAAGCCACGTTGACCTCAGACGAAGTGCCGATCAATCCCTACCGGGTCGTGTACGAGCTCGATCGGGTCCTCGATAAAGACGAAATCATCGCCACAGCCGACGCCGGGAATGCTCGCGACTTTATGGCGCCCTTCTTTGAGGTGACCGAACCACTATCGTACGTCGGATGGGGTAAGACGACTCAGTTAGGGTACGGTCTCGGGCTGATGATGGGTGCGAAGCTCGCACGGCCAGACAAGACATGCGTTCACGTGATGGGCGACGGTGCCATCGGTATGACCGGAATGGACTTTGAGACGGCCGTTCGAGAGGACATTCCGGTTCTCGAGATCGTCTTAAACAACTTTGAGATGGCGAGCTACGATACGCCTTTCTCGGGCCATTATGCTGACTTTGCGGAATCGATGGGCGGGTACGGTGAACGGATCGAAGACCCCGACAATATTGCAGACGCGATTCGACGTGGCGTCCAGAAAAATAAAGAAGGGACACCGGTGCTACTGGAGTTCCTTACGTCCAAAGAGACCGCGTTATCCCGTCCTGATCTCGAATAACAGCTCATCCACCGGTACGACTGGTGGCGCCAACATACCCGCTGGACTAGCTTTATTCTCGTTGATTGAGGCCTCCCACGATCACACGTTCCAATTCGGACGAACCCGATCGGTGTATTGACTGTATCCCAGTTCGGCGGTTACATCCATCCCGAGTGGTTTGCCTCTCTCTCAATCCCGACTGCACATCGGATGGTCCACGTATTCGTCGAGACGACACCGACGGCCGCACTAGTGTTCACACTGTTCTATGTGGAGTTTGAGTACGAGTCTCACGTGCTCGAGTTGAGGCTTGCGACCCGGTAGCCGGCTATTTTACCTGCGGGCTCTCGAAGCAGATCGGGCCGTAGGTGATAAGTACCTCTTTCGTTCCGATAGATCGGATAGTGGAGGGTGTCGCCACGCGCGGGATAGACTGTGTGGTTCTCGCGAGGAATCTCCGGAAGCATGAGTTCCGATACGAGCGGCGGGAACTCTTAGAGTACCTCGACCGAGCGAGGTCTTCATATTCGAGTAGATCGGAGATAAACACTTGGACATCGATGTCGGACTCTATCTGCGTCACGGGTCCGACGGTGACCCAATGAAGAATGAAAAAGCTGCGTCCACCTTGAGCACGGCGAGTCTCTCAATCGACGTACGCCGGTGGTGTCAGTCTCTTTTGGTGGGTTGAGTGCTCCGCGAGCTGGTCGTTCGGATAACGTGGCGGTTGAAGTTCACCTTCGAGAGCACAGAGTACGCGACGAACGCAGTCGGCAGCCTAATCACCCACGATAGATCGAAGATCGGGAGGCTGACCAAGACGCCGACCACCATACTGAGGAGGCGCGTTGCGGAGCATCCGCCGACAAACCAGAACTCGAGTCGTCAGTGTCGTCGTACTGCGCCTCGACGTCAATAACGGCGATAAACGCCTGTCACACGGTGAAACGGGAGATCTTCGTCTCGAGACAAGCCCCAAAACACTCGACCTGCTCCGCCTGTGAAGTATCGATCTTCGACTATCGTTACTATATCACAAATGAGGATAACGTAGTTATCGGCACTATCGGGGGAAAATACGGTTGAGACGGGCTTCTACTGCGGCAATCACTATCTTATCGTGGTTCGCATAATACAAACGCAGTCAACGTAACAAGATACGTGCCACGTGGAGGCCCCTTGTGATACAGAAACCGGTTCAGCGGAGTTTCCGCCGAAAACGAAGTCTATCACTCCAACGATTCATTCTCGTGAGTCGCCATGTTCAGGTTCACTTCGACCACGTTCGCTGCGCTCTGGACCTTCTCTGGAAGTTGGTCTTTGAATTGCTCCCCTTTCAGACGGCTCGTCGGTCCGGCGACACTCAACGAACCCAAGACGTTCTCATTACGGTCGATGACGGGTGCACCGACGGCACGCAGACCCTCAACTTCTTCCTCGTCGTTGTGTGCATATCCTTGCTGACGAACAGTATCGAGTTCGGCGAAGAGTTCGTCGCGATCGGTGATCGTGTTGGCGGTCTGTTTCGGAAGCCCGTGTTGGTCGAGGATTTTGTCGACGCGCTCGCGGGGAAGATATGCTAGGATTGCTTTTCCTGTTGCCGTACAGTGGAGATAGTCCGGGCGCTGAAGCTTGTCGGTCTGATACCCGCTTCCGACAGCGTCACTGCCGCTCACTTTGTACAGATTGATGCCCATCCCATGTTCCTCGGTGAAGAGATTCGCGTACTCACCGGTCGACTCCGCGAGGTCCTCGACCTCGTCTTTTCCGTATCTGTACAGTCGATTTCGATTCCTGACGTACTCGCCAGCGAGGAGGAACTGCAAACTGAGTTCGTACTGCTCACCATTCTTGACGACTAGGTCTTCCTGACGGAGAGTCGCCAAGTAATGATACGCGGAGCTTTTTGAAATTCTGAGATGAGTCGCCAACTCGGTCACTCCCGCACCGTCCAGTGTTTCGAGCGCCTCGATGATCTGAGCTGTACGCTCTACTGTTTTTAGTGTCCGCGGCGACTCCGATTGGTTTGGATCGACAGTCATGTTCTCACAAACCATTCGAATTTACTTAATCGTTTGGCTATATCAAACGGATAGACACTAGCCGAATATCTCTATCTGAATATCTCTATCTGAATATACGAAGGAATTATTCCATTATATATGGATGGGACAGTACAACTATTCAATAAAAAATATATTCTGCCCTGATATCTGAAATAAATTCAAAATAATAAATTAATCACTTTGGAATAATAGTCATAGTGCCTTATCTACATCGCATTAGAATAACAATACTAATTTTGTTATGAGGTTTTGAGATGCTCGATCCTGAAGGTGGAAGTGAGTCAATGCCACAACTCTTTTATTATAAAGATTCTATACAAGGATATGAACCGGGCAAATATACTCGATCAAGCCGCCAAACTCGAGGTAGAAAATATGGGGGGTATCGACAAAGCATCTGTAGACTTTTCTCCCGGGATCACGGTATTGGAGGGGAGAAACGCGACGAATCGAACGTCGCTACTCCGGTCCATCATGGCAGTTATGGGAAGCGATAATGCGTCCCTGAAAGCAGACGCGGATGAAGGACGAGTTGCGCTCGACGTTGATGAGGAAACCTATGTGCGAACGTTCACTCGCACAAATGGCTCCGTCACGGCTGGAGGCAACCCCTATCTTGATGAGCCAGAGCTTGCCGACCTGTTCGCATTTCTCTTGGAAACCAACGAAGCCCGTCGATCCGTCATCAGCGGTGCCGATCTTCACGAGCTCATCATGCGACCAGTCGATACCGAATCGATCCAATCAAAAATCCAACAGCTCGAACGGGAACGGTCGCAGATCGACGATGAACTCGATGAACTCAACGAGCTGAAGGGTGAAATGCCAAAGTTGGAAGAGGACCGGAGCCAGCTCAAAGACGAGATCGAAGCGAAAAAAGAGGAACTAGTAGCAAAGGAAGGAGAGATTGAGACCCTCGATGCCGACGTCGACGAAACGCGGGAAGAGAAACAAGAACTCGAGGCCTGCCTCGACGAACTCCGCGAGAAACGCGCCGAATTAGATCGGGTTCGATCCGACATCGAAGTCGAACAAGAGAGCATTGAAGCACTGACAACCGAACGGAGAGACCTCGAGTCGGAGCTCGATGAGCTTCCCGACACACCGATGGGGGAGCATGACGAGCTCAAAAACGAAATTTCCAGACTTCGAGACCGGAAAGAGAGTCTCGAAAGCGAGGTGAGCAACCTCCAGAACGTGATTCAGTTCAATGAAGAACGGCTGGAAGAGAGCGAAGGAACTGTCACCTCCGTTCTGAGCGCTCAAGAGACTGACAGCACAGTGACGGATGCACTTGTCGACGACATGGTTGTCTGTTGGACCTGTGGATCCGAAGTCGAAGAGGAGAATATCACACAGACGCTTGATCAACTTCGGGATATCCGTCAAGAGAAACTGGAAACGGTCCGGGACCTCGAATCGGAATTGTCTCAGCTGAAAGGCAAACAGCAGGAATATCGGGAACAACAGCAGCGAAGAGAGTCGATTGAGAGAAAACTCACTGGCATCGAGAGTGAAATCGTGGAACGCGAAGAGCGATTGGATGACTTGCGAGACGAGCGAGAACATCTCAACGAGGGAGTCGAGGATCTTGAATCGGAGATCGAAACGTTAGAATCTGCAGACTTCAGTGAAATTCTGGATCTTCACAAGGAGGCAAATCAGTTGGAATTCGATCTCGAACGGCTTGAATCTGAGCTGGAGGATGTGACGGAACAGATCGGCTCTATCGAAGAGCGCCTTGCTGAGGAGACACGGTTGAATTCGCAGCGAGAAGAGATCAGTACTGAACTGACGGATCTCCGGACGCGAATCGATCAGATCGAAGAGAACGCTGTCGAGCAATTCAACGACCATATGGATGCAGTCCTCGAGACTCTCGGCTATGAGAACATCGAGCGCATCTGGATCGAAAGAGTCGAGCGCGAGGTACGAGACGGACGAAGAAAGGTGGAAAAAACTCAGTTCGAACTACACGTCGTCCGGAGTACCGACACCGGAGCGGCGTACGAGGACACCGTCGATCATCTCAGCGAAAGCGAACGAGAAGTCACTGGACTGGTGTTTGCTCTTGCGGGCTATCTCGTTCACGAGGTGTACGAACGGGTTCCGTTCATGATTCTGGACTCCTTGGAGGCCATCGATTCACAGCGAATCGCATCGCTGATCAATTATATGGCCGACTATCCGGAGTTCCTGGTTGTCGCTCTGCTCCCCGAAGACGCACAGGCTCTCGACGACGATTATACCCTCATCACTGAAATATAGGACCCGGCCAGAAGCGGCTATGTTCCGTCCTCGCAATCACAACCGCCACGTTCCAGCAGGTCAATAACGCTGTACTGTTCGCCACAGTCCTCGCAGAGAACGTCAACATCGATAAACAAGCGAAACTCGCCGAGCGTGATTCGCTCTGTTGATCGGAGTCGATCCAAGCTGCCCTCGGTGAGTGACCGTAGGCGGGACTGGAGACGTCGGATGGAATCAAGAACGCTCTCCACTTGCTCGCTGTCGGAGGGGGATTCGTAGGAAGCATTCCGATATTTAGTGAGGTACGACCGAATTGCCTGATACGAGACGAAATCGCGTTCGAGTTGCTTGACATCGACGCCATCCCGTTCAAGACGATTTCGAGCCTCGGTTCGCATACCACTACTCACGTCATCAGCGGTGAGGAGACGATAAAGATTGGAGATTTCTCCGTCTACTGTAGAAATTCCTGCAGAGGCCATCGCACTTTCGAGCAATCGCTGATTGAAGAGATCTGCAAGATCTCGGAGACTCTTACGTTGTTGGTCCTCGGCAGTCCAGAGCCGTTCAAGTTTATCGCCGAGAGATTCAGCGAGATGATATTCAGCGATCAGTCTCGCAACCTTATTCGACTTTCTTGATTGTCCACTGGTTTCTTCCGGCATATTCCCAAATAGCGGTGGCAACATATATAATAGCGGTGCTGTTCAATCGAGTATCCTCACGGTCTCCTCTGGGGAATAGTGATACCAGCCGATGCGATAAAACTGAGATCATACAGTCGAAAAACTAGATTTTCATAAGATTATTATCATACTAATATTATTTATATGACATTCATAGAGAACGGGTTAACAAACTTTATAAAGACATCAATTCCTGATATATTTCAAATTGTGAGTTCTATTCATATTTAAAACCAGAGTATATTGCATTATTGGCCGGAGTTCTGTTTATAACAGCAATAATGTATCTCATGGCGGTGTTGATATAAGATCGAAAGATAAGGCGGTCAAAAAGTCGAGCGGTCTAGGCTCTCGTTCGACCGCCTCAACGGGGATAAGGGTTGTATCGAGTTAGATTTTCTATAGCAAGAGGTGACACCTGAGCCGGGGAAGAAGCTCGGTATCCGGATTTATTTAGCTAGACAGTCATGTTCTGATTCTATCTCTATTCTTGATATTTTGGGTGTCGATCGGCATCGAACTACCGTCCAGCGGTGGATACAGAAGGCCGATCTACAGCCGACAGACGGTACCTGTCCGAATCACGTCGCGGTCGATGAAACCGTGATTCAGCTCAATAGTGAGCAATATTGGCTGTACGCTGCCGTCGATCCCGACACAAACCGTCTGCTCCATGTTCGGCTCTATCCGACGAGAACTAACGCAATCTCTTCGATGTTTCTCTCAGAACTTCGTGAGAAACATCAGGTTGACAACGCGATCTTTCTGGTCGACGGTGCTCCATGGTTACAAGCGGCCTGCCATCGCCACGGGCTACGATTCCAACATGTCACACATGGGAATCGGAATGCCGTCGACAAATCGGTGGCCGTCTCGCTGCTCGAAAAGGGTGGCCGCTATGAGGTCCGATCGGCGTCCGGAAACTGGTACGAAGTCGACGTGATCAGCGAGTCGTGTACTTGTCCGGATTGGCAGCAGCGAGCGCCCGGGGCCGGCTGTAAACACCTCCGACGAGTCGATTACGAAATCAAGCAGGGGCGGGTCCCACGACCTGATGGGTGCCTTCCCTCCCCGTAGTCGTGACCGGACTACTCCATGGGACGGACTGTGTCGCCAATCCGACGGACCCGGTCGAACGTTGAGAGATACGCGAGCCGGTCGTGAACCTCGTCAGTATCCCGCTCCAGTTCGGCGGCCAGTTCGTCGACGGTCATCGGCTCATCGAGTGCCTGGAGGACTTCGAGCCCCCGGTAGTACCTATTCGTGAGCTCCTAGACGCGGGCCTCAATCGGCGTGGTCACCCCGTACCGCTCCTCAAGTTCAACTAGAGCCTCGTTCGCGAACGTGGCGAACTGAACGTCCCCCAGGCGTTCGATCTGGGCTTCGAGTTCATGCCGGACGACGTCGTAATCGAGGCCGGCCTGCACGAGCATATTCATGTCCTCGATGTCGTCGTCGCGGCCTGCGATCGCCTTGAACAGGAAGATATCCTCGTTGCTAACCAGCCGGACCGTCAGTCGATCCAGGTTGAGGAACGGCTCACTGCGCTCTTGCATACCGTCGGTGAGCACGAGCTTGTTCGCGACCTGCTGGTTGAAGATATCGAGGCGACACCCATCGTCGTTCTCGACGCAGCTCGTCGCCCCCAGCGCCCGGTAATCTGGATCCAGCGATTGAACCTCCGTATACCCGAGGTCCATCAGAACGGCCCACAGCTGGCCGTACACGTCGCCATCTGGGACGACCAGGTCGATATCTTTCGTCGCCCCCTTGAGGTCGCGCAGCGACATCACGCCACCACCGATCAGGTAGACCGTGAGCGGTTCAGATAGCCCGTCCCCGATTCGCTGGAATTCGTTCTCGATGTACTCGCGGCCGAATGTTGGTCTCATTGTGGGAGTGGCACCTCGTAGTCAGCCGCCAACTCCTGGAACTCGTCCCACTCCGGGAGCCGGTCGTCGTCGACCTCGCCGTGCGTCTCGAGGTAGCGCAGCAAGGCGTCGATTTCGTCTTCGAGGCCATACTTCGCCGCCTGCTTTCGGAGATCCTCCTCGTCGACGTCGACGTGGCTGAGCAGGAGGAGACAGTACGAGCGGTGGCGGCTGCCGTCGTCGATTAGCAGCGTGTGACAGCAGAGCTCCGCCGGCGAGACTGCGTCGAGGTCCTCGGAGCAGAGGAAGTAGCGGTGGCCGGTGAGCAGGAATTGGAGGTCGAAGGCCGCGAATCGAGCGAGACCGGTTTCGTGGAACGCCTCCGCGTCGATCTCCGTTTCGGCCTGTGCGAGGAATTCGTCGTAGTCCTCCCAGAGAATCGTGCCCTTCGGGGCGACGGCCTCGAGACGTTGGCGATGTAGATGGTGTGCGAGTTCACGGGCGAACGCGTGTAGGCGGTCGAAGTCGGCGTTGAACTCGTAGCGTCCGTCGGCCGTCCCGACGAGACCACGGTCACGAAACCGCTTGAGGACACGGTTGACCGTGTTGCGGTAGTTGTCGCTCCGGTCGGCGATCTCGGAGACGGTTCGCGGCTGGTCGAGGTAGTACAGCACTTCGAGTGCCTTCCCGGTCAGCAGTTCGGGGAGGTCGGTGTGGGAGTGCTGGCGGACGAGGTTCCGAAAGAGTTGGACGGCGCGAGCATCCGACGGTACGACTCGTTTTCGCCGGCCATCGCGTTCCGCGTAGACGAGCCCCTTCTCGACGAGGTCGGCGACGGCACGCGAGAGGTAACTCTCGCTGTGGTTGAGCTTCGTCGCGAGCTCGGAGATCGTGTCGCCGCGGTCAACCGTGGCGAGGACCTCGAGTTCGATGCGCCGGAGCACGGTGTAACATAGTACGAAACTTATATATAAAGAAGTTTCGAGTAGTGTTACAGCCAGCAACGCGAGAACCGTCCCCATTGTCTTAACCAACAAAACTATGGACTCGTGGGTCGTGTTGGTTAACACGAGAGTAGCCGATGTCCTACGAACCCCCGACCCCACCGGCGAACCTCCCGACGGAGATCGTCAACACGCTCAACGAGTCGAGCCCGGAGCCTTCTGCGCTCATTACACTCTCACGCTGGAACCATAGTATCATAAATCTTAGTATTAAGTGGGGCTAAAAATATCTCTTACAGCGCCTTTGTAGCCAAAATTCCGAGACTATGGGCGCATCATTAATGGAATGTATCAATTTTTCGCATCGCCTGAACTTGGGACTGGACCACTGCTGGTCATACGACTTGGTCTCACGCTACCGTACGGCGCCCACTACCGCTTGCTTGTGCTGACCGATATCGGGGTCAGGAAGCATCGCTCATCGATATCGGTTGTAGTCAAGAACTCTCGTAATCGGTCGCTGCCGACGAGTTTGCTCCGTCGGAATGTGATGGGGCGTCCGTCTCAATGGGCAATGTGTTCGCCAGGCGCTCGGCAACGGTCGGACTCACGAGTCCGGCCAGTTCCATCGCCTCCTTCTCGTAGTCGTCTAACTCCAAGAGGCTCCGGAAGAACCACGAGATGGTCACGTAGGTTTCGTGTAGTTCTCCAGCACGCTCGCGCCCTGCGTCTGTCAGAGTCACTCCGTTGTACGCCTCGTACTCAACGAGCCCATCTTCCTCGAGTCGCTGGAACGTTTCAGTGACGGTCGCCGGCGAGCGGTCCAGCGTCTCGGCCACCGCATTCGTCGGGATCGGTGGATCGTCCTGATGACCGAGGATATACACGGCCAGTAGATGCTGTGCGGCTCTACTCATCGTTCGTCCGGCTGGTCTCGTGAGAGAGTGCTGTTCGCCGAATCCTCGCCACAGTCTTCTGTGTCAGCATCAGAACAGTCATCGGGGCCGAACAGTGCAGCGTACACCCACGCCCACGCCTTTGCACGCTGTCGACGAGGTCCCTCACCCATCGGTCATGCCCTCCGGACCAAGTGGTCTCGCACGGTTCGTTGGCAATCTTCACACGTCTCATCGAGCGTCGCGACCGTTGCGAGCACCGGATGGTCGACCGAAAAATCCTGATACAGGTACGGGATGAGGCTTCTGTGACGGATGCCGGCGTCAACACCGTTGTTCGTCGTCTTCTGAAGGAATTCCTGCCGGTCGCGAGCCACCTCCTCACAGTAGTCACGATGGCTGGCCAACGTCTCGTGACGTTGTTGTAGCGCATCGAAGCCGAGGTCAGTCAACGGCGTCTCGTTCGCGTCGACGATCCAGGCGATGATGTCGTCGACCGCTGCATCCGCCTCGTCGAGGTGCGCTTCCTCGCGTTCGAGCGCTTTCTGTAGCGCCGTCGCTTCCGCCCGCCGAGATTGTGCTTCGGCGAGAACCATCCGTTTGAGGTCGGGAGTGAATGAGGCCTCTGTCGTCGGAGCGAGTGCGACTGCGATTGCGTCAGTGAATTCCTCGCGGATCGTTTTCAGCAAAGACTCAGTCTCGTCGATGTCGGCAACGCTGTGAGGGCGAATCGTCTCGGTGAACACCGTTCGGACAGGCCGACAGCCATCGGTACTGGACGCGTCTGCGGAGAGGTGGGTGACCCCACCGGCTGTCGAGAGGCTGGCGACCGATGATGGTGTCTGCTCGGGCTGTAGCTTCTGTACCCGACGGATGAACGTGTCGTAGGCGTCCAGCATCTCGTCGATGGGCTCCCGCTCGGATCGAGCGCGCGTTCGCGCTTGCTCGATGTAGGTGTCGACGGTCATCTCACACCTCTCCCTCGATTGGAGCACTCACGAGGCCGTTCTGCTCTGCCGTGTCCGCGAGGCCGAACGTGAGTTGCCAGTCGCCGTCCACGGCGGTCACCTGAACAGACTGTGGGGACTGCTCCGCGTGATGTCGGCAGAGTTCAAGCGTCAACGGTAGCACAGGGAGTCGGCCGTCCTGCGCTGAAAGCGCGTAGCCAGAGATCTGTACGACAACGGCTCCTGAACCCCCATCGAGGTCAACGGAGTACGGCGAGCGCGTGTAGCTCTCGATGACACCTCGTTGCTGGAGCGCGGTCAGGCTCCGCTCGAGTGAATCACCGTCTTCGCTGGGTGACTCTAGTCGTGTCGCAGCGTCGGCGAGAACTTCGGCCTGGTCAGCAGGAAACAGGCGCTCGTCGAGTTCGCTGGCCATGCTCTCGAGGAGACACAGACAGAGTTCGTCGGGATCACCGACGGTCTCGGCGAGCTCGAAGTACGTGTCCATGACGGCGCCCTCGACACTGTCGTATCCCGCTTCGGAGAGCGTCTCGAAGACCGCGCCGGCGACGCGGTGACAGAACTCGACGAGGTCGTGCCGCTCGGGCGTGGCGCTGTCGGTGAGATCGGGCTCGGAGAGCCTGTCTGGTGGGCTGCCTGTCTCTGAGTTACGTTCGTGCGCTACTGTCGTGTCTTGGGCCGTCTCCTCACAGACGATTAGGTCGTAGAATGGGACTTGCGGGTCGTAGCGTCGTAGTGCCGAGCGGTACTGCTCGGTGGCGCGAGCGGCAGCTCGCGCGGTGACCCGATCCGGGAACCGGGTACCGGCCGCTGGGACTGGCCGGTCGCCCATCCGCCCACAACGGAGGTAGTACTGACCGTCCTCGGTCGCGAGGGCTTCGATGTGTTCTCTGATGTCGATGAGTGTTGGGCCGACCATGGTGGTTTGGTGTCTTACGCGCTGTGTTGATCGAGTGGGGGAGAGTCAGCGTGGCGACTCCCGAATCCAGCGGTCACAGCCACGAGATGGCGCTCAGTTTCTGTCATCGGTGGTGTCGAGGCTCGCAGCGTATTCGGAGACGACATCGTCGTCCATCGTCTCGAGCAGTGCCCGCTGTCCGTCACGATCCCGACGCGCCCGCTCGTCGGTGCCGATCTGTCGGTCCAGGAACTCGGATTTTAGATGTTCGAGGGCCGCATCTGCCAAACCGGAGTCCACGTCGTCAACGAGAATCTCGTTTTCGAACCACTCGCGGGTGTGGTCGTCCCACGCTTCATCGCCGGCGTATCGCCCGTCGTGGACGACCCAGTCGACGTAGTGGTCCGCAACGGCAGGCCAGTAGCGGGCGGCGATATCGTCCCGGATCAGCGAGAGCGCTGCGTGCGCACCGTGGCCCGCACTGACGATGGCTTGATGTACCGTTTCGGTCGTCATCCATCCGGCCGCGTACAGCCCGTCGACCGGCGTGCGCCCGTTCTCGCTGTCGACCATCCCGAACGCCTCGTCGGTCTCTATCTCCTCGATGAACGGCTCGAACATCTCCCCGTCGTACGCGGTCGCGGCGAGGACGTACCGGACGCGATAGTCGCCGTCGTCACTCTCTATCTCGAACCCATTCGAATCCAGCGGCTCACCGCCTGCATCTGTCGGTGGCTCCTCGATGTCGACCCGCTCGACGCGCTCGACAGTCTCCTCACGGACGGTCCCACCCTCGTACTCGACTTGTGTTCGCCCCAGTTCGAGAAATCGGTCGGGCGTGATACCGACCGGAAATCCAAGGAAATTCTCGAGGACGGCACATTGCTGGATGGCTGACTTCCCACGAGCGAGGACGAGCGTGTTCAGTCCGTAGCGTGCGAGAAACGTCGCTGCGGACAGCCCGGCCGCTCCGCCCCCGACGACCAGTACGTCGTGATCGAGTGTGGAGTCCGGGGAGTCGGCTCCCGTCGGTCCGATAGTGTCTGTGCGTGCCATGCCTCAGATGTCGCCCGCGATAATGTCCTTGACGCGCCCGCGGTCGAAGAGCTGATTCTCCTCAGGGACCTCCGGGAATGACTCCGGGTCGAACGCACCGAACTCGTCGGGATAGAGCTGCTGTGCGACCATCTCGGTTTGCAGGAGGTTCACGATGGGGCCCTGCTCGCCGTACTGGCCCGGAAACACGCGGCCTTCCTGAACGGCCGTCAGTTCCTGTCCCACGGAGTCTTCCTCCATCGGAGTGACGTACTGCTCCCGAAATGCCTCGGCGGAGAAGCTATCCGTGTCGCCGGTAGTGCCGATACCCCAGTGGACGACGATAATCTCCGGGTCCACCTCGAGAAGCGTTTCGTAATCGATCTGCCCGCCGTCTTCCATCTCCTGGGGGAACGCACTCGCGACGTTCAGATCCCGATACGGCTTCATCTCGTACCCATCGTCCTGTGTATTCAACGGGAAGAATTTCCCCTTCGAGGGTTCCGAGCCGCCGTTGACGAGGCCGATCGTCGGCTGTTCGTCGGGCGTACGAGAAGCGATCTCTGACTGCACCTCGTCGTGTAGCGTGGCGAACGCTTCGTATCGCTCCTGTTCTTGGAAGGCGTGAGAGAGCTGCTCGAACGCGCCGTAGAGACTGTACAGTTTGTAATCGTGGAACTCGCGTCGGCGGCGGCAGTTGTTCCCGAAGAACGGCGCGACGTTCTCGATGATCTCCTGCGTGTCGTCCTTGCTCCAGGAGTCGTCCCAGCCGGTCCCGTGGAGGTAGTTCGGATCCATCAGGAACACGTCCGGGTCGAGTTCGTAGAAACTCTCCTTGTCCCAACCGCCCTCGGACCACATCGAGGGGAGCGCGTCCTGGTCCGGAACGTCGATGTCGAACGGGTCGAAAAAGAACCCCGGAATCATATTGCCCGCGGTGAGGAACCCCTCTCGCTGCCCCAGCGCGAACGCCATGTCGGCCCAGCCGCCGTTGTAGACCGTCCACGTCTCGGGAACGGCATCGAAGTGGACCTCTCCCGCGGGGACGATGGAAGCGGTGTATCCGGTATCGGTCTCGGTCGACTCCGTCTCGGTCTCGCCGGTTTCGGAATCGGTCCCACTCTCGCCGGTGGTCGTTGGCTCCTCTGTGGCCCCGCTACCGTCACCCCCCGTACAGCCAGCCAAGAAACTCGTACCCAGTAGCGTACTCCCGTACTTCAGATAGCCTCTACGTGTCGATCCGGTATCACTGCTGTCGTGAGCAGGCATACGTTTTAGGCCAGCCTAAAAATTAAAAAAACTATCGATGGGGCTCTACTGAGAGACCCTTCGCGTCGCCTCTACCCTCCGTCCGAATGGCTCCCCTCGTTTTCGAGACGCGGGTGCGTTTCTTGTTCGTCCGGGTGGGGCTCGGCAAAACGCTCACCCATTACGTCGAGCGAGCGCGCTTCGCGGTGCGCCCGCTCCGCCTCGTCGATCTCGTCACAACCGGGCGGCAAGTCCCGCCCACGGTCTGTAAAGTAGCCCTCGGGCGCGACCCAGTCGTGGTAGAACGGCCGCTCGTCGTCTTCGAGGATCGTCACGCCGACCTCGGCGCCGTGGCCGGCACAGACCGCTGCTTGGTGTGGCTTCTCGGCGAGCCGACCGGCCGAGTAGAGGCCGTCGACGCCGGTGCGCCCGAGCTCGTCCGTGTCGACGAACGCTTTCCCGCGGTCGNNTCGACGGCGTCGGCCTCGACGGCGAATCCCTCGTCGGTATCTTCGACACTTGCGACGGTCGCGGTCACCTGCTCGCAGCCTGCTCCGGCCACTTGTTTTTCGAGGAGATCGAGTAGCTGGCGGCCGTTGACGCCGGCGGGGAAGCCGGGGGAGTTCTCGAGGTGGGCGTTCCGTCGGAGGATCGACTCGCCGGCGGCAACGACAAGCGTATCCAGCCCGTGTCGGGCGGTGAAGACGGCTGTCGACAGGCCGGCAACACCGCCGCCGATGACGACGACTTCAGGTGGGCTGGTCGTGCTCATTGGTCAGACGTCGCCGTTGATGATGTCCGCCACCGCGTCACGGTCAAACAACTGTTCTTCTTCGGGAATCTCCGGGTACGGTTCGCTGTTCTCGTAGCCGGGCCACTCGCCGAACTGCTCGGGATAGAGCTGCTTCGCGGTCATCTCCAGCTGGAACAGGTTGAGGATCGGTCCCTGTCGACGTGCTCCCTGGGCGTAGACGTTGCCCTCCTTGACGGCGGTGAGTTCGCTGGCGATCTCGTGATTCTCGAGGTTATCTCGAATCTCGTCAAGGTTGAAATACGCTGTCATCGAACCGAGGACGAGCAACACGTCCGGGTCTGCTTCGAGGAGCAGTTCGTAGTCGAACGCCATGTTCCGTCCGCCCTCGCCGTATCCCTCCCCGAAGGCCTCGGACAGCGTGTCGGTGACCCCCATCGGACGGGTGTGTGCGGCGTAGTAGCCCGGATGGTTCATTTTGTAGCCCCATCCCTTGTCGTCCTCCGTTGACGAGAACAACACCAGCGCTGCGGTCGGTCGGTCGTTCTCCGGCGGGCGGTTCTCCTGGATTTTCTGAACCATCGAGTCACGGACGGACGCGAGAGCCCCGTACTGTTCGTGATCTCCGAGCAACTGCGCGACCCTGGCGAAAATCTCCCACAACGTGTAGTACTCGTACTGGTCCTTCCAGCCCTCTGGTGGCGTCCGGTTGGTTCCGCTGAGCGTGTTTCCGAACCACGGCGCGACGTTCTCGGCTATCTCCTGTACGTCGCCGTTGTCCCATCCATCGGCGGTTGCGACTTTCGCCGGATCAGCGATGTGGACGTCACTGTCGAGTTCGTACAGGTTCTCCTTCTTCGGTGGCCACGAGTTGTACAGTCCCTCCCAGTCGATAGAAACCCCGTCGAAGTGGTGTGTCAGCTTCCGGTACAACCCCTGGTGGTATTCTGGCGCGAACATCGCGTTCATGCCGTCGCTCCGACCGAGCGCCAGCACCATGTCGGCGTGGTGGCCCAGCATCGTGAAGATGTCCTCGGGTTCCGAGTTGAGCGTGACCTCGCCCGCTGGCGCAAGCGTCGTCGAGTACGAACTGTCCTCGGTGGAGATCTCTGTCTCAGTGGAAGTCGCTGTCTCGGTGGGGGTCTCCGCATCTGTGGATTCCGGTGTCGACTCGTCGTCGGACTGGCTCGTACAGCCCGCGAGCAGGCTCCCGCTGACGACTCTGCCGCCGTATCTTATGTAGTCTCTGCGCGTCGATGCCTCGTACTGGCTGGAATCGTCTGCCATATTTTTTAGGCCCGCCTAAAAACACAAAAAGTTACCGAAACGGCCGATCCCGAGCCTCACCGCTCGACAGCAGACTCGTCCGTCCGTTCGAGAAAGTCCTCGGGCAGCGACTCGATCTCGCCGGCCTGGACGCCCCAGAGGTTCGCGTACAGCCCATCGGCAGCCAGCAGGTCCTCGTGGCTCCCGCGCTCGACCACCTCGCCGTCGTCCAGCACGACGATGGTATCGGCGTCCTTCACCGTCGAGAGGCGGTGGGCGATCACCAGCGTCGTCCGGTCGGCAGCCAGCCGGTCCAGCGACCGCTGAATCAGGTACTCCGTCTCCGTGTCCACCGCACTGGTCGCCTCGTCCAACAGGAGGATCTCCGGGTCCTGTAACACCGTCCGCGCGATGGCGATGCGCTGGCGCTGCCCGCCCGAGAGCTTCACGCCGCGCTCGCCGACGCGCGTGTCGTAGCCCTCCGAGAGCCCTTGGATGAAGCCGTGCGCCTCGGCGGCCTCCGCCGCGGCGACGACGTCCTCGCGGCCGGCGTCGAACCGGCCGTAGCGGATGTTCTCGGCGACGGTCCCGTCGAAGAGGAACGTGTCCTGACTCACGTAGCCGATCGAAGAGCGCAGGGCCGCGAGCCGGACGTCGCGCACGTCGTGACCGTCGACCTGGACCGCACCGTCAGTAACGTCGTACAGCCGCAGCAGCAGTTTGGCGACCGTCGACTTCCCCGCGCCGGTCGGCCCGACGATGGCGATCGTCTCGCCCGGGTCGGCATCGATATCGACCCCGGTGAGCACTGTCTCACCGTCATCGTAGGCGAACGTCACGTCGTCGTACTCCACGCGCCCCTCGACGTCGTCGAGCGCGATGGCGTTCGGCGCGTCCTCGATGCGGACGGGCACGTCCATCAGCCCGCAGATGCGCTTGCCCGACGCCTTCGCGTTCTCGTACCAGTCGACGATACTCGACAACTGGGCCATCGGGCCGGTCAGCCGCTGGGTCAACAGCATGAACACGACGAAATCACCAGTCGTGAGCTCGCCCGTGAAGAACAGCGGCGGGCCCGAGAACACCCACAGCCCCCCAAGAATGAACGTCGCGAGCAGCGCCGCGCCCGTGATGAGTTCCATCCCCGGCCGGTAGAAGTAGCTCAGCTTCAGCACCGACATGTTGGCGTCGAAGACGTCCCGCGAGACGGAGCGGACCCGCTCGTTCTCGTAGTCCTCGGTACTCGTGGTCTTGACGAGTTCGATCCCGCTGAGGCCGTTCTCGATGCGGGTGTTGAGGTCGCCGATCGTCTCGCGGTGGCGCGTGTACCGCGGTTCGATGACGCGCATGAACCACCAAGTGAACCCGACCAGCAGCGGGACTGCACCCAGGGTCACCAGCGCGAGCTGGCGGTTCGTGTACAACAACGCCGTCGTCACGCCGACGACGATCACCCCGATCCGAACCGAGTCCCCGAGCGCGTTGTCGAAGAACGTCTCCAAGTTCGACGTGTCGTTGTTGAGGATCGACATGACCTCGCCCGTCTCCTTGTTGTCGAAGAAGGTCATGTCCAGCCGCTGCATCTTCTCGTAGGCGTCGACTCGGATCGCGTACATCACGCCGTGGGCGAAATAGTTGATCGCGACGCCGCGCACCCACTGGAGGACGGCCCCGCCCAGCAGCGCGGCGGCGACGACGCCGGTCGAGAACCAGAACTGCGCCTCCTGTCTGCCCGGCAGCCACGCATCGGGGACGAGCGGTAGCGCGTACGCGCTCTCTTGGGTGAACACAGCGTCGATGGTCGTCCCCAAGACGATGGGTGTCACGAGCACCGTCCCGTAGGCGAGTACACTCGTGAGCAGGCCGACTGTCAGCCACAGCGCGTGGTCGGGTGAATAGGCGCGGAACAGTCGCCACAGCGGGCGCTCGACCTGTTCGCGGTAGGCGTCCAGTTCCGTCTCGAACTCGTCGCCGGCGGCCATCAGCCGTCCCCGCCGTCGACCTTGGCAACGCGTTCGGTCGGTCGCTCGCGCTCGTCGTCGTCGTCGTGGCGAGCCCTGAGCGGCTCGATGCGCGGCCCGTGCGGCGTCACGTCGACCTCGGCGTCGATCTCGAACACCTCTGCGAGCAGCTCCTCGGTGACGACCTCCTCGGGCGTTCCACGCGCCTGAATCTCGCCCTCCTTGAGCGCGACCATCTTATCGGCCAGGCGCGCGGCCTGCTGGATGTCGTGGAGCACGACGACGACCGTGATGTCGGACTCGTCCCGGAGCGTCTCGACGATCTCCATCACCTCCAGCTGGTGGTGGAGGTCGAGGAACGTCGTCGGCTCGTCCAGAAGCAGGACGTCGGTGCCTTGGGCCAGCACCATCGCGATCCACGCCAGCTGCTTTTGACCGCCGCTCAGGCTGCCGACCTCGCGCTCACGGAGGTGGCCACAGCCCGCCAGTTCGATCGCCCGGTCGACCGCTCGCTGGTCCTCCTCGGTGACCGACTCGAAGAAGCCGCGATGGGGGTATCGGCCGTGGTACACGAGGTCTTCGACGGTGATCGAGTCCGGCGAGGTGCTCTCCTGGGAGAGCAACCCGAGCCTGCGAGCCAGCTCCTTGGTGCCCAGCTCGTAGACGTCTTGCCCGTCGATCAGCACCGAGCCGTCCTCGGGGGTGAGCTGTTTTGCGAGCCCCTTCAACAGGGTGCTCTTCCCAGAGCCGTTCGGACCGATCAACGCGGTGACCGCACCCGGCTCGGCGACGAGCGTCTCGCCGTCGACGACCGGTTCGTCCATCGACGGGTACTGTAAGACGAGATCCTCGCCCGAGAGGTGGCTCGTCGCCTTCGCGGAAGCACCCCCCGAACTCGTGTCGTTCGAGACTGCGTCTTCGGAACCGTTCGACCTTCGTGCGTTCGAAACATCTTGGCTCATTTCAGATCTCTCCAATGTTCTCCTTTTTCCGCATCAGATACAGGAAGTAGGGGCCGCCGATGAGTCCGGTAACGATCCCGACGGGGATCTGGGCGTCGGCCCCGGTCAGGACGCTCATCCCGAGGCGCGCACCGACGTCGGCCCCGACCATCAACGCCGGGCCGACGAATAGACAGCCGACGATCACCTTCTTGTAGTCGCTGCCGACGAGGTTCCGCACCATGTGCGGGACGATCAGTCCGACGAAGCCGACGATGCCCGCGACGGCGATGCTCGCGGCAGCAGCGAGGACGGCCACGCCCGACAGCGCGAAGCGCACCTTCTCGATGGACATGCCGAGCGACTTGGCAGTCTCCTCGCCCAGCAGCATCACGTTACACTGGCGCGATCCGGCGATCGCGAGTCCGATTGCGACGACCGACCACGGCAGGGCCATCCGGACCTGCTCCCAGTCAGTGCCGGTGAGCGAACCGGTCGTCCAAGCGATCGCCGACTGGACGATGCCGATGTCGTCGGCGAAAAAGAACAGCGCCGTCTGGACGCTCCCGAAGACGGTGCCGACGATCACGCCTGCGAGTACCAGTCGCACGGGGGAGGTGCCGTTCTTCCAGGCGATCGCGTAGACGATCAGGAACGCGACCGCCCCGCCGACGGCGGCGATCAGCGGCAGGAAGGCGGCTAAGCCGCCGAAGACGACCAGCGTCAGGAGGATCATCAGCCCCGCGCCCGAAGAGACCCCGAGGATGAACGGACTCGCGAGCTCGTTGCGAGTGATCGCCTGGAAGATCGCGCCCGACACGCCGAGGTTCATCCCGACGATGATCCCCACCAGCACCCTGGGTAGCCGGATGTTCCAGACGATCAGGCTCTCCTGGCCCATCTCCGGCATCTCGCCGCCGAGCAGGAACGCGTTCCACGCCTGCTGATTCAGGAGGATGTTCGGGTTGAACACGGCGGCCCACGCCTGGCTGATGCTCATAGAATAGGCACCGAGACTCACCTGCACCAGTCCGGCGAGGACGACGACGGCGGTACTGGCGACGGCGGTCGTCACGAGCTTTGGATCGAACAGCCAGACGAACCGTCGAGTGTCGCGCGTCCTCGTCGTCGACTCATTACCGACCGACGTTTTGTTACTCATCGCTGCGACACCTCTTCCGTGTCGTTCGTCTTCGTGTACGTGTCGATCATTTCGTTGTCTATCGCGTTGAGCACTCGTTCCCGACGGGTCTTCGATGGTGTGTCAGAGACGGGTTCTCCTGCCATCACTAGTTGTCAGTCGTGGTCGCCGGTCGCCCGGAATCGATCTCACGTGCTGCGACGAGGATCTGGTCGTCGTCCACCTGTTCGAGATGCGTTTCGGTATCCACGGCAGCGACGGTTCGCTCCGGGTCGAGGTGAGCAGCGAGCGCTTCCTGTCCGGCGGCGTCCCGCTCGCCGATCTCCTCGGGCGAGACGTACGACGACAGCGAGTCGCCGATATCCGCATCGCGGACACGTTGGAAACGTTCGCTGTCCGTCTCGACGGGCGCGTCGTCGCCGTAGTAGTCATTAAACCACTCGACCCATCTGTCGCGGTTTGGCCCGTTCGTCGTCGAGCTCGGCCTCGCGGCGCACCCAGTCGACGCCCTCGGCGACATCCTCCCACCAGCCGTCGTCCGTTCGGGCGTCAGCCATGACGCGGTGGGCGACTTGCGCGCCGCGACCGGCGGCCATAATCGCCTGTGTGTCGCCTTCCTCTGACGGCGACGCGACGTACAGCCCATCGACCGGCGTCGTGCCGTCGTGGTCGGCGTACTCGCTGTCGAAGTGCTCGTGTTCCTCGCCGTCGTGCTCGCGGGTCTCGAACATCGCCGCGTCGTCGTCGAGCCCCCGCATATACTCCCCGTCGTAGCGCGTCGCCGCGACGACGCGCCGGGCGGTGACGGGGTCTCCCTCCTGCGGCGCGACGCGGAATCCCTCTCCGTCGTCGGCGCGGTCTACCGACTCGACCAGATCCGGGACGACCTCGCAGCCGGCGGTCTCGGCGTGGTCGTGCATCAGCTCGTAGAGCGTCTCGATATCGATGCCCGCCGGGAAGCCGAGGTAGTTCTCTAGGTAGGCGCACCGCTTGAGCGAGGAGCGTCCGCGGTCGAAGACGATCGTTTCGAGCCCCTCACGGGCGCAGAACACGCCCGCCGAACAGCCTGCCGGTCCGCCGCCGACAATGACGACGTCGTGGTCGTACCCGTGGGTCGGTCCCGTTTCTGTGGTGGTCATCGTCAGATGTCGCCGTTGATGATGTCCGCGACCCGCTGACGGTCGAACAGTTCGCCCGTGTAGACCTCGGGGAAGTACAGCCTCGCGTAGCGCTCAGTCAGGAACAGGTGATGTAACGGCCCGGAGTAAATCGGCCCACCACGGAACACCATGTCGTTCTGGACAGCAGCGAGTTCCGAAGCCGCCTCGTGGTCTTTCATGAACGCCAAGACAGTGTCTTCGAACTCCCCGTGGCTCTTGTTTTCGTGTCCCCGGACGAGAATGGAGTCTGGGTCGACTTCGAGCATCGTCTCGTAGTCGATCTGACCCCGATCGGTCGTCGAGAGCCCTTCGACTCCCGTGTCTGCGAGGGCGTCGCTAAGGCCGAGATCGCGGAAATGCTTCTTGTTCGCCCCTTGGTCGCTCAGCTGGTAGGGGTAGAACGCCTCCGGCTCGTTGCCCGCAGCGAACGTCAGTAGCGCGTTCGGTCGATCGTCTGCTGGAGGAAGATCGGCTTGTACCCGAGCGATTAATTCGTCGTGGAGCTGTTTAATCCGGGTGAACTTCTCTTCTTCTTGGTAGATATGGGCGGTTTTTTCGAAGGCCTCGTACAGCGTGTAGTACCGATAGTCGTGCCACTCGTCGGTTCGGCGGAATATCGTGTTGCCGACGAACGGCGCGACGTTGCTACTGACTTCCTCGACGTCGGACTCCTCAAGCTTGAACGAGCCGTTGTTGATGAGCCACTGCGGATCGATGAGATGGATATCGCCGTCCAGCTCGTAGAAGAGCTCCTTGTCGACGCCGCTGTCGCTCAGTCGCGTCAGCGACTCCGCGTCGACGCTCACACCGTCGAGTTCGTCGTAATGACTGGTGTGGAACCGCGATGGCAGTCCCATCGAGAGGATCGAATCGCCGTGGCCGAGCGCGACGGCCATGTCGGCGTAGTCAGGGAAGTAGTGTGTGACCCGCTCTGGGGGCTCCTCGAACTGCACCTCCCCGACCGGAGCCATCTCGACAGTATATGAGCTGTCTGTCTCTGTCGATGTCTCCGTCGTCGACTGATCGTCCGCGCTCGTCTCGTTCGGCGTCGAGTCGGAATCGGACTGGCCCGCACACCCGGCGAGTAGTCCGCCGCCAATGACTGCGCCGCCGTACTTCATGTAGTCACGCCGTGTCGGTGCCTCGTGACCGCTGGAATCGTCTGTCATATGCTTTAGGCCCACCTAAATATTGAAAAACGTTCCGAATTTTAGGCCGGCGAAAAAATGTCAGCGAGGAGTACCGCACCGCGGACACATCGGCGGCCCACTCTTCGGCAGATCGAGTCCGCAGTGCGGACATGCGTCGCCGTCAAGGGCGTTCATTTCTTCGACTACTTCGTCCGTCCCGTCTCGAATCGACTCGATCGTGCCGACTCCATCGGGAGTCCCGCCAGATCTTTCGGTGGCTAACTGCCGCCGACAGAACTCTAGCCGGTCGGTCAGGAAGGTCGGTGGGTCCTCGTGCTTGGCCTCGACATCATCGAGGTCAGGCCCCGACTCGACTCCGGGCTCTGACGCTGCGAGTAGTCCAAGCGCTTCGGCCGCCCGCCCCTGCACGTACGGGTCCTCATCACCGAGTCGCCCTTGGAGCGGTTCCGCCGCCTCGGCAAGCTTTTCTGGATACTCACACCCGACGACCACCAATGCCGTACAGAGGTGATACCGGACGAGTTCGTTTTCATCGCCGAGGTGCTCGGCCAGCGAGTCGACCTGGTGGCGGAGTCGAGCCGGATCGCCGAGCGCGACGTACGCCAGCGCCTTCGCGAGTTTCTCTTTGACCTCGGGTTCGTCGAACTCCAGTCCGATGCGGAGGTCGGCCAGCGTCTCTGGATCAGTGACTTCCTCGAGTGACTCGACTGCGACGTAGCCGAGTGCTTCGGCACTCCTGGCACGGACATAGTAGAACTCCTCGTCGTCGGCCAACCGCTCGGCGAGTGCGTCGACGGCAGGCAGGACGGCTGCCGGTTCGGACTGCGCGAGCGTGACGAACAGCTTCGCGGTCGTCAATCTGACTGCTCGATCATCATCGGTCAGGAAGGTGGAAAGCGGGTTAGCGAGCTCTTCAAAGGAGAGTGGCAGGTCTTCAGCGGCGTCCCGAACCGCTCTCAACGCACGCTTACGGGTCTCAGTATCAGCTGTGCCGAGTCGGTCGAGACACCCCACTGTCCCTTTATGATCTTGTTCCTCGAGAAGAGTAGTCAGGCGGTCAGGCGGTGGCGGCTGATCTGGGTCACTCATTGATCTGTTCGGATATGTTACTGGCTTTCACGACCAATCGCTTCAATCCGGTGGTTCTGCGCTGCCCTGCGAAGCCTATACTGAGCGTCTCTATTGAGGAAAGGTGCTGGTGCAGGCGAGACTGCGACCACCTCTATGCTGCCGGCACAAGCGCGCATCAATGTCGGAGACGCTGGACCCGCTCTCGGACCGTGCCTGCCGGATGACCGACGCCTAAAACACAGGAATCGAAATCACTGAACGGCTGCGAGACGGTGACTCCCTGCTATTGAGCGTTGTAGATAGTTCAATCCAGACGGAATACCGCAGCGATAGCTATCCAGAGTGGCACCCTGCTCCACACTCCTTTCTCGGAAAGGTTCGGCTCCCCATCTACCGAGAGGCAACAGGTGAGAGCTATCGAGCGCTGGCTCGGTACCAAGAACTTGCCGAACCACTCGATTTGGAACACATCCCCGATGAATCCGTGTTGTCCCGCACGTGGCGGAAACGCTTCGACGACGGCGTTCGGGAGTTCGTCTAGGTTGCTGCGCACTTCGTCATCAAACAATCTCACGACCGCGAGTTTTCAGCTCCCGCTGTCCGGTCGAAAGCAGAGATCGTCGATGAAGTGGACCTCTCCACTGATGACGAGACGGCTGGCTGTGAATTCTCCGACAAGCAAATCTACCGGACGACTCGACTCACTCGTGATCACGGCTTCGATGAGTTTGATTCCGGTCGCGCTGCGAACACGACCTACGAAGACACGCAGTTCTTCGAATTACAGACGTTCACGGGAGTGGTCAACTGCGGGACACCGCAAGGAGCGGCTCGGTTTCAGTATCGACACGGTTCGGACAGCAGTCCACACGGCGATACGCATCTTAGAACGATCAAACAGTTCACGCAAGGGGAGCTGATCGATGGATTCGATACAGTGGCCGATCGGCTGCTCGCGGTCATCGAATCCGAAGCATCGTTCCGTCGGCCGGTTACCGTGCGGTCGACATCACGACTATCCCCTATTTCGGGGTGGTGTTCAGATAAAGATGAATAGTGAGGCGGTGTGTTTTCTGAGTGGTTCATGCCCGAAAACACACGCCTCACCGGTAGTATCGACCAGATCGAATTAGGTTTTGTGGAACGCGAAGCGACACCGAGATTGCTCATGAAACTCGGTATTCAGCTTCATCTTGCTGGCCTATCACTTTCAAATACAGTTTCTATTCTTGGGATATTCGGTGTCAAACGTGCTCGGTCAACCGTTCATAATGGGGGTTCACAAAGCCGATTTACAGCCCGAAGGTGGTCGGTGTCCGGATCACGTTGCGGTTGACGAGACTGTGATCCGACTCAACGATGAGCAATATTGGCTGTACGCTGCCGTCGATTCCGAGACAAACGAATTACTCCATACAAAGCTTGAAGCGACGACAACGAAGGTTCTCGCTCATTCGTTTCTCACGGAACTTTCCGAGAAACACGACGTCTCCGACGCCGTGTTTCTCGTCGATGGATCGCACTCGTTACAAGCTGCGCGTCACCGCCACGGCTCCGATTTCAGATACGAGAAACATGGAAATCGGAACGCTGTCGAACGTATCTTCAGAGAAATAAAACGCCGAACTATCTGTTTCGCATACCGTTTCAGCAACGCCGAAGCAGAAACCGCCGAACGACTGGCTCAGTTCGTTCAGCTTCGCATGGAATCAGCTCATCTGAACACGATGTACAGCACCGACAACAGCTGAAAAAAGGACGAACGGGATCACAGCGACCTGTCGCTTAGTTACATTCATACTCGTATCGTTCCTTCCCCCGGAAAAATCTCTTCGGGTGTTCAGTTCGCACATTCATCTGACGGTTATTTTGACGCTGACGAGGTGAAACAAATGACGATCAACTGCTGCATGCAACCTCTGTATCTCGCACGGCGATCATATAAAGAACTTAAACATTTCAACAGAGCCACCTCTGAGGATCTCAGCAGAGCTGGACGAGTGAATATCTGGATTATCGCATTCTACAGAGTCGCTATGCCACGGTAATCGCGTACAGTACGACACTCAGGCCGATAACCGTCACGAGACCCCGTACGAGCAAGACAATCCCATTCGCCCCGCCAGTCAGGTCAGCCAGCATAACAGCCACGTACACCCCTGCCGTTAGCAGACCGATACCGATGGCTAACGCCCGCATCTTTGGAGAACTGTTTCGTTGGTATCCCCGATAGGCCAGCGTAGCGACAAACAATCCAACGAGAGCAGTCACGCTACGGGTGATCGACACCACACTGAACGGTTCCATTGCTAGCACACTCGCTACGATCACCGCATCTCACCTCTGTACACGATCCACAGGATCGTACCTAATCCAAATAGCTCACAGCCACTGACGAGTATCGACCGACCGACGGTCCCAATATCGGTCGCCGTCGGCAACCCGACACGGAGCACCTCGGGCACCGTAATCAGGAAGATGAGTCCCACCGCGAGCCAGAGCATTCCGCGGTGAGCCGGTCCTTGACGGTAACCACGAATTAGAACGACGGTAATAGTCAGTGACAGCACTACAGAGACCACAGAAAGAACGAGTACACCGAGTGCGATGAACGGGTCTGTTCCGGCTGCCTCCAACTGTAAGAGGGGCATATCAGGACAACCCCTCGAATAGATCTGTGAAGCGGTCGGCAGGGTCGGTTGCCGAGCGCGTCACTGCTACTTCGCAGCTCCCATCAGCGAACGTGACCGTGACTGTCTCAACCGTAGCTGTATACCGCTTGTAGTGATGTCCGTCGGGGTCAAGTTCCTGCTGTTCAGCCACCAGCTCTGCTTCTTGTAACCGGTTGAGACGGCGGTACGCCGTCGCATCAGACATGTCACAGGCTGCACAGAGTTCATCGGCTGACATCGGTTCAATTGTGAGGTGAGCGAGGATCGCTCGCGCGTACTCGTCGTCGAGTACCGCCAAGACGACATCCTCGTCCTCATCCATACACATCCCACATCCGGGTAATAGTAAAAAGCCTGCTACGACTTCTGAGTTGGAAGCCGTGCCTGTGGTGATACGTCTACTGTGCCCCTTGGTGTGAATATGTCGTTACAAACGACACTTGATCGAACGGTACCGAATCGACTGCAACAGGGGTGGCGAATTCTCACCAGCCCAGTTTGGAATCACGATTCGAAACGGCTCCGCGCACCGCTACGTGCGCTGCTGCCACTCGTGATGACGTTTCTCGCCTTCGGAGTTGTTGTGACAGTCGTCCGAGGTCGGTTCGAACACCCACTACGAGAGGTGCTCGAATTCAGCCTGATGGCCGTGGTCCTCGTCGCAGCTGTGCTAATCGGAGCACGACTGTTTGACCGTCGACCGGCAGCAGAGTACGGGCTAGCGTTAGACAGCGAATGGCTACGGTCGTTCGCCGTTGGTGGGTTCATCGGGATTGTGATCAATGCCGGAACGTTGCTCACCGCGATTGCTGTCGGATGGGCAACCGTAACCGGATTCTTTCAAGGGTCCGATTCCCTCCCGTTCCTGTCAGCGATGCTTTTGGTGCTCGCATATACCGGCGTCCTGGCATCGTGGGAAGAGTTCATTTTCCGAGGAGCGATGCTGAAAAACCTCGCCGAAGGCGCCGATGGATACGTTCCACGATGGGTTGCCGTCGGCATCGCCCTCCTCATCAGCACTGGCATCTTCGCGTTCATGCACAGCGGCAAGGTTACTGGACCCGGTGGCTACAGCTATTACTTGCTGGCTGGGCTTATTTTCGGCTGTGTGTATGTTCTAACAGGGGACCTCGCTCTTCCGATGGGATTTCACGTGTTCTATAATTTCAGTATGAGTGCCGTATTCGGTCTCGGAGTCTCACAGCGGACTCCCGAAGTTTTTGTTCTCAATGTTAGCGGGCCGACAGTCTGGATCGGCGAAGAGGGGGTCCTCAGGATGCTTTTCGCAGCCGTCGGTGGGCTATTGCTTGTAGGCTACATCCGTTGGCGGGATGGCTCTCTTGATATCGATCACCGTATTACGCAGTGGACACCGAGAGCTGAAAACTCCGTGGGGGGGCGAGAAGCCGGTGCTGAAAACACTCACTCGCAAACTGATCAAGAGTGAAATCATTGAACGTGCATAGTCTAAAGAATGCTACTCCACCAGGGGATTCACTCAAACGCATCTTTGAGCTTCGAGAACCACTTTGCATGATTGTGACGAAGCCTTCGTATGATTAATTCCGTCCACCAGTATCGGCGGTTGCTTGCGGGTAGATTCATCGGTGGGACCACTGGCTTAACGGGATGTCTAAGCTTCAGTAGTGATTCCACAAGCACAAATTCCGAGACAGAACTCACGGTTTTGGCATACAAATGAACACGCTTTCTGTCGAGAACTTGGGGAAGCGCTACGGAGACACCTGGGCCGTCCACGGGATAGATCTCACGTTTGAACCCGGAGTTATCGGACTACTCGGACCGAACGGTGCAGGAAAGTCGACACTCATGCGGCTCATTACGACCGTTATTGAGCCTACAGAAGGTGCAGTCTACTGGAACGACACGGATACGACAAAGGTTCCACAGGCAATTCGCAGCATTGTCGGGTACCTCCCGCAGTCGTTCGGCGTGTATCCGAATTTGACTGCCGGTGAGTTCCTCTCGTATCTCGCTGCGATTCGCGGAGTCGGTAACGCTGAAGCCCGTATCGACGACTTGCTGGAACTGGTTAACCTCTCTGGGGCCCGAGAGCAACGCCTCGGTGAGTTCTCTGGCGGTATGCGCCAGCGCGTTGGAATTGCACAGGCGCTCCTAGCCGATCCGGATCTGCTCGTCGTAGACGAACCAACAGTTGGACTTGACCCCGAAGAACGCGTGCGATTCCGTAACGTCTTGGCCGATCTCGCGGACGAGCGGATTGTCATTCTTTCTACCCACGTCGTCTCTGATATCGAAGCGACAGCCAGCGACATCGCGCTGCTGTATGGCGGTGAAATCCTCGCTCACGACCAACCGGCCGACCTCCTTGCGGATGCCGATGGTGTGGTCTGGGAGTGGGTCGTTCCTCAGTCGCGCACCGAGGCCATCAGAGCCGACTACACGATCAGTAGTGCCACCCGCGGCAGAGACGGCGTTCGCGTCCGCGTGGTCAGTGAGACAGCGCCAGCACCCGAAGCCGAGAGCGTTGCGCCAACGTTAGAAGATGCCTATCTGCATGCGGTCGGAGGACACCCCCGGCCATGAGCTGGTCTCGTGATGCAGCCGCTGTCGCACTCGCAGATTTTCGAGAACGCTCCCGCACGTCGAAGCTTGTCGTCATTCCGGTCGTGTTGGCGTACTTTGCAAAGCTAGTCACCGTCGATTCGACGCTTGTCGTCGGCAATACGTACACCGGTGTTCCGACAGCCGCGTGGTACGGCGGGTTGGTCGCAGGTATCGGGACGACGGTGTTGCTGTTGTTCGGCTATCCGCTCGTTCACGGCAGCATCGCCTATGATCGTACCACGAATGTCGCTGAATTCGTAGCGTCTGCACCGTTGTCAAACAGTAGCTACCTCGTCGGAAAGTGGCTGAGTAACTTCACACTCCTGGCTGTGGTCACGACGCTTCTGTTCGGCGCGACCGCCGTGTCATTTCTGCTCCAAGGAACCGGCCCGTTCAATCTGGTCGATATGGCTCTCCCATTCATTTTACTGACACTTCCGACGATGGCAGTCGTGGCTGCCGCTGGTGTCTGTTTCGAAACGCTAGGTCCTCTCCGAGGCACTGGCGGGACCGCCCTCTACTTTTTGCTCGCGATTGCAGGCGTTATCGGTAGCATCCCACCTGAGTCCCCGGTTGATCTGACCGGCCTCGTGGCGTTGCGCCAGAGTATGGCGTCGTCGATCGCTGGCCAGTATCCGGGTTTTGAGGGCCCAATCGGTTCATTCGCGTACACAGATACTGCGACCGGCATGGAGATGTTCCGATGGGCCGGACTTTCGGTGGGCCCCGCTCTGGTCTCGCGTCTACCAATCTTTGTCATTATCGGTGGCTTGCTCGTCGTGAGTGTCTTATCCTTTGACCGGTTCGACGATACGCAAGCGTGGTCGTTTGGGCTGTTTGATCATGGATCATCAGACGCTGAAGCAACAGCCGAGCTGCCGTCTACTCAGTTGACCGAGATGTCTCGTTCAAGTTCTGACAGCGGTCCCTCGCTCGCGTCTGTCACGGCTAGCGGATTTCGTCTGCAGCGGGCATTCATAGCTGAGCTGAAAATGGCACTTCGGGGCCGGCGACGACTCTGGTATGTCGGTTGTATCGCCGCTCTCGTTGGTACGACTGTCGCCCCTCTCGGATCTCTCCGACCAACCGTGGTTCCGATCGCGTTGCTGTTGCCGCTCCCAGTGTGGTCACAATCAGGAGCACGCGAACAGATACACAGGACTCAGGAGCTGATTTTTGCCACCAGTAACCCGCTTCGACTGTTGGCAGTCTCGTATCTTGCCGGTGTCAGTGTTGGAACGGCCGTGATCAGCCCCGCGCTCGTTCGGTACGCTCTCGTCGGGAGTTCAATCGGGCTGGTCGGTGCGGTCACAGCGGTGCTGTTCCTCCCGGCGGCCGCTCTCGCCGCGGGCGTCTGGTCGGGTCGCCCAAGCCTGTTCGAGATCGGATATCTGGTAGCGTGGTATCTCGGGCCGATGAACGGACTCGGGCTGCTCGATTACGTCGGTGCCACGCAAGCCCCCGGATCTATTGCGATTCAGATCGGGTACTTGACCGCCGCAGTGATCGCACTCGTTATCGCTTCGATTGGTAGACGCCGGCAACTCGCGTAATCGAATTGGGTGCGCGCTGCGTCACGGCGTCACGATCAGGTCAAACCGATAGATTGTGTCTTGGTACTCGGCGACGACGTTTCGAAAATCAACTCGATCCTCGTAGCTATCTATTGGTTCAAGATCGCTGGCGATATTGAGTGCCTCTAAGACTTCGGAGAGACCGTCTGAGGGCGGTGCTCCCTCCTCGTACCGTCGCGGGTCTTCGCTGATCGCGTCGTCAATTACACTCCGTGCGGACTCGGAGAGACCGCTGGACCTCAGGTCGTGTTCGACGATTTCGGTTCTCGCGTACTCGTCGAATTCCCTGCGTGACTGTGTGATCTCGGTGACGGTATACGTCCACTTTGGAACCTGAACCCTTCGTTGCTCCGTAACTGGCCGGAAGTACGCTTCATTAACCTCGACAAAATCAAACGGAGCCGACGGGATAAGATCACTAGCGTCGGGATCGAGGCCGTGATGGAACTCCACGGTTTGCAACTCGTCGAATTCAGGGTCACCGAGGAATCCATCGTTTCCAGCATAGACCGCGTCAAGTGCTGCGTCAAGCACTCGTTCGTCTTGTGTTGACAGATCGAACGGACGAGTTTCAATTGTCGCGTCGTCAGGTGGCGTTTCATCGGTCCGCTCGACTGCAAAATGCCATCGTTCACGCTCAAGCCGCCGTTCGTCAGCAATCCGGACGTGATAGAAGCTATTGTTTCGCTGGCAGAATGTCGGGTACGGCTTCGTCTCTCTTCCCCACTCGTCCCGTCCTACGAGTGGCCACTGTTTGATAGTAACACTGCCCTGATCAAACAGTTCCGAAACGTACTGCGCTTTCATTTCGGCAGAAAAATCGACTCGCGTCACAGCTTCGATCTCCGTCAGGTCGGGCTTTAGATACGGCCGACCGACCGACGAAAGGTCCAGTTCGTCTGCAATAAGCGCGTACTCATCGAGACTACCTGAATTCAAACAACCGGCAGTTGAGGTCGTAACTGCGGAAGCGCCGAGCAGTTGGAGGGCGCGGCGGCGGGAACAATACATGTTCGGGCAAAAATACAATCCTCAAAACAAATTCTTTGTGGTTGATGTCTACACCTCATCGACGGGCGGACATAGGAACTTCCTCGAGCCGTCTTTCTACAAGCAGGGAATCCCGGCCTTTAGAATTTTCGGGGCTTTCACACCTAACACTCATTACGGTTGACACCGTATTTCTGCTCAACGATGTCCATCGACCGAGATACCTTCGAGAAGGCGAGCGAGGACGAACTCGAGGAACTTTCCGTCCCGGATCAGGTCCTCGGATTTCTCGCCGCCAACGATGATCGCGCGTTTAAGGCCCGCGAAATCGCCTCTCAGATCGGTCTCGATAAGGGCGCGGTCAGCACTGCGCTCTCGAGACTGAAGGACCGCGATCTCGTCGAACATAAAGCGACGTATTGGGCGATAACCGACGACACAGAGCGACTCGACGGCTACAGCGGGTACGAACGAGCGACCGCCCTGTTCAACCAGCAACTCGGTACTGAGGACAAGGAGTCTCGGCGCGAACACGCACCCGAGGAACCGCATCCGAGCGTCGAGGACGAACAGTGACCGACGAAGAGAGACCGATTTTCGAACGCGGCGACGTCGTCTACGGAGATGATCCGTTCAACTGAAGCGGTAGCGCGGAGTTCCCTTCCTCAAGGAGCGACCGAAGGGAGCGAGTAGGGAGGGGAGGAGCGCGTTCGTATCTGTCACAAACAATAGCATATAAATAGCCACTTGTTCACATTGAATACGTGGCAGACGACTACGTGCGTCGGACGGCAATCACTCACCTCTCGGTAGATGGCGAGCAACGCGAGTTGCTTGAGGAAACCATCTCCGAGTGGAAGCGTGGGTGCCAACTCGCCACGGACATGGCGTGGGGGAAATGTAGCGCCAAGAGCGACGTACAACCCCTCGCCTACGACGACGTGCGCGAACACACCGACCTCGGAGTCAGCACGCGATCCTCGCCACCCACCAAGCCGCACAAGCCATCTCCGGCTGCCTCGAACGCCGCTCGAACGGCAAGCAGGTCAGCAAGCCCACGTTTACCGCACCCACGGTAACGTACAACACTCGAACGATGACGCTGTTCGATGACGATACAGTGTCACTCTCCACGACGGAGAGTCGCGTCCGATGTGAACTTGCGCTTCCTGTAGCCGGGGATGGCTACCAACGACAGTATCTCGACTCCAACCACTGGAGCGTCACGGAAAGCACACTCACCGCTCGTGACACCACGCAGAGATATAGCGGTAATAGGTTTGTATCGTGTTCTGCTTGAGTCCCCGATCTCCGCCGAGATGTCGGGCGTACTCCCGGAAGACGCGTTCGTCGAGATCGTCGAAGGTCGGCTCGCGGTCGACGTCGTCGGGGACGATCCCGGTCCAGTCGTCGGCGCCGCGGTCGCCGGCGGCCCACTCGGCGAACCGGTCGAGCTCGCGTGCAGCGTTACGTCGATAGTTCCCACCGTCGCCGCCGCGGCCTTTCCCCTTGTCTTGGAGGTAGCGCTCGAAGGAACCCGTGAGTGACTGATCAGCGCGTTCTCGGGGTGTCATGGTTCCTCGTTAGCGTACTGGTAGGTCGGACGAATGTCCTCAAGGAGCTCTTCGACCATTTCCCAGAGAATCAGAGAGGGAGTCTCGTGTTCGAATGTGATCCCCCAGCGGTCCTCCGTATCGGCGACTGAGTACTGGAAGTGCGTCCGTCCCAGATCGGGATGGTCTTCGTCCTGGTGCCAGTCGGCGTGAAAGCTCGTGTTCGGGTCGGTGTAATTGATACGGAACCAATCGTGTGGGTCCTGTCGATACCACTTGACGGTCAGTTCCGGCGAATCGGGGCCTGTCGGGGGATCCAGGCGGGCCGGATCGAAGATCGCCCGCGGCTGCTTTGCCTCGATATCGTCAGGAACGTACTCGACGGCCGTGACCTGTGGAACACGGTCGAGGACGTCTCGCTTCAGCTGGGCGTAGAGGTTCGCGTTCGGATCACCACCTGGATGTGGAACCGACATTCGTTAGCTGCTGGCCTCAGCGGGCTCTGTCGTCGGCGCGAGGAAGTCCCATTCGCGGATGGCGAAGCCGACGATCTGGATACGCCGTTGAAGATGCTCCCACTCGCGGGCGATCTCACGGCGACGGTCCTCTTCGTCGGCATCGAGGGACTCCTCAGCGAGCGTGCCGCGAAGCTGGTTCGGCGACTCGACGCCGAATTCGTCCTCCAAGTCGCGGATCTGCGCCTTCATGTCGGCGAGACGGTCCGTGAGCTCCTCGACAGTGTGTCCGCTGTCCCGGAGGCGCATCGCCTCCTGCATCGTCTGACGCCGGTAATCGGGGTAGTACGTCGTGTGAGTACCGCTATCGTCACGGTGGAGGATGCCATCGTCGACGAGCCGTTCGAGGACGCGTTTGGTCGGCTCGTGTGACCAGCTCGCTTCGGAAGCGATCCAGTTGACTGTCCGCGGCTCCGACAGCTGCCGGGCGGTCATCCTCACGCGGTCCTCACCCGTGGTCTGGCGTTCAATCAGGCCCTCGGAGTTCGATTCGTCTTCGGTCATACAACACCGTTCGGGCTTTGTCTTAATATAGATTGAGGTCATTAGTCCTATACCGAATTCTATTCTTCGCCATCGCCTCGACCTCAGCTAAGGGTAGCCAGAGCAAACTCGGAGCCCGGTCTTGGCGGCTCTACCCTTGGGGAAGCGCCGTCCTGAGGCGATTGCAGCATTCCTGCTTCACCGACGGCGGCGGGGTACTTCAAAAGTGGTCGTGATTATCTGTGTGATCAGGGACATCTCAGCACGGAAGGCCCGCGAGCGCGAACTCGAACTCAAAGAACGGGCGATGGACGAAGCCAACGTCGGGATCCAGATCACCGATCCCACGAAGGCGGATAATCCGCTGGTCTACGTCAACGAGGGGTTCGAGCGGATGACTGGCTACACTCGCGAGGAAGCGATCGGGCGCAATCCGCGATTCCTCCAGGGAGAAGACACCGACTCCGAACAGGTGGCGCAACTCCGTGCGGCGATTGACGCCGAGGAGCCGACGTCACTCGAACTCCGGAACGAGCGGCGCGATGGAACGGCCTACTGGAATCGCATTTCGATCACGCCGGTGAGAGACGAGGACGACGTCCTACAGAACTACATCGGTATACAGCAGGACGTCACGGAACGCAAGGAGAGCGAGAGACAGTTCGAAGCGAGGAAAGACCTCCTCGGAGAGATTTACGAGACGACGACCGACTCGGAACTGACCTTCGAGGAGAAACTCTCGGAACTTCTGGAAGCCAGCAGGGACTACTTTGACCTCCCCTATGGTTTCTGACGCGCATCGAGACTGGCGAAGAGACGCCGCTCAATCACGGGCAGGGGCTCGGTCTGTGGATGGTTCGGATGATCGTGACTGGGGCCGGCGGTGACGCGTCGGTCGAGACGACAGATGACGGAACGGAGGTGTGTTTGCGGGTGCCGGCCAGCCGAACAGTGGGTAGCGGACTGTCTGTCGAGACGCCGAGATGACACCTGGGCAGTCGAACCGGGCGGTCGTCCTCGTCGTCGAGGACGACCGGAGCGTGGCCGACCTGTATACCGAGTGGCTCGAGGGGTGCTACGACGTCGAGACTGCCTACGATGGGACCGAAGCCCTCGAACAGCTGGACGAGACCGTGGACGTGGTGTTGCTGGATCGGATGATGCCCGGGCTCGCGGGGGGCGAAGTTCTCGAGGCGATCCGGGATGCCGATGTCAACCATCGGGTCGCGATGGTTTCGGCTGTCACCCCCGACCTCGACGTCGTCCAGATGGGATTCGACGCCTACCTCGAGAAACCGGTCGATGCCACAGCGCTGCACGAGACGGTCGACCGGATGCTGGCCCGCGCCGAGTACGACGAGAAGCTCTAGGAGTTGTTCTCGCAGATCGAGCGACAGGACACGCTCGAAGCAGTGAAAAGCCCGGCCGAACTCGAGACCAGCGAGGAGTACCGCTCGCTTACCGACCGCCTCGTGGCGGTGCAGAGGGACGTCGAGTCACTGTCGACTGAACTCCCGGACGATGACTTACCACGTTGACGAGTACCGATTGACGGTACTTCGGCAACCACACTATGTGCTAGTTGAGGTCGTAGCTCGCGTGGCGTGTGGTCTTCATCCGTGCTGTACATTATGCTCCGTCGTCATGTTAATACTCCCGATGAACCGTGGGAAATCCAGACGTGGCGTCGTCGGTGGGTGTGTAGGCTATTGCCCGCTTGACCCCCGCCTAAAGACGGGGGTATGCGCTCGTATCTTTATCACGTGGCATCACCTCTCGTGACTGGGACAGGACAGACGCGTTCTACTGTGTGTCTGGCCAGTACTGTTCATTGTGAGCTCTGAGCCGGCGCTGAGTCGCTGATCCTGATACCATGCGCGGTAACTCTCGTAGCAACGGCAGATGGAACTGACCACACTGTCTCAGTGGGCACGGTTACCTCATCGATCGCTAGACAGACGAGTTTCCCTTGTCCCCGCCGCGCCGCAATAACAAATTCAAACTGGCGTGATAGGTTGTCAGTCGCTGTCACGTGGACCGTTGAGAGCCCGTTCGCGCTCTCCCATGTTGTCGTGTCGACGACGCTGAGATCGCCTGCGGGAGTGACAGCAGTCGAGCCACAGGCTGGACAGGACCCTTCGTGCGGGGCCGTTCCGAGGTACCCGTAGTCGGTCTCACACGCAAAGCAGTGTTCCATGGTCTGTGACTAGTATCGGTCCACGATCGTCTCTGCGATGTGTGCCCGACCGGAACACGCTGGACAGGCAACTACGTCACCACCGTCTAACCCGAACACGGTCACAAACTGTTGTGAGACGTGTGCTCCGCAGTGGGCGCACTCAGGCATCGGATTACCCCAGCGAGCCCTCCATTTCGAGTTCGACGAGCCGGTTGAGCTCGACGGCGTACTCGATCGGCAGCTCTTCCGTGATGGGCTCGATGAAGCCCGAGACGATCATCTGTTTCGCGTCGTCGTCGTCGAGACCGCGCGACTGGAGGTAGAAGATGTCCTCGTCGCCGATCTTCCCGACGGTCGCCTCGTGGGCGACGTCGACCTTCGACTCGTTGATCTCCATGTACGGCATCGTGTCCGACGTCGACTCGTTGTCGAACATCAGCGCGTCACACTCCACGGCAGTCGAGGAGTTCTCGGCGCCGTCGGCGATGTGGACGAGGCCGCGGTAGTTCGTGCGGCCGCCATCTTTCGCGATCGACTTCGACTCGACGGTGGACTTCGTGTCCGGCGCGTTGTGGTACACCTTCGCGCCGGTGTCGATGTCCTGACCCTCGCCCGCGAAGGCGATGGTGATGTGGTTGTCGGAGGCGCCGCGGCCCTTCAGGATCGTCGAGGGGTACAGCATCGTCGCCTTCGACCCCATCGAGCCGGAGATCCACTCCATGCGCCCGCCCTTCTCGGCGATGGCGCGTTTGGTGTTCAGGTTGTACGTGTTCTTCGACCAGTTCTGCACGGTCGAGTACTGGACGTGGGCGTCCTCGTCGACGAACACTTCCACGCCGCCGCAGTGGAGATTGAACTTCGAGTACTTCGGCGCGGAACAGCCCTCGATGTAGTGGACTTCCGAGCCCTCCTCGGCGATGATGAGCGTGTGCTCGAACTGGCCCATCCCCTCGGAGTTCATCCGGAAGTACGCCTGCACGGGCATGTCGACGGTGGTGTTCTCCGGCACGTAGACGAACGATCCGCCCGACCAGATGGCGCCGTGAAGCGCCGCGAACTTGTTGTCGCTCGGGGGGACGCACTTCGTCATGAAGTGCTCGCGGACGAGCTCTTCGTGCTCTTGGACGGCCTCGTCCATGTTACAGAAGATGACGCCCTTCTCCTCCCACCGCTCCTGCATGTTCTGGTAGACGACCTCCGACTCGTACTGGGCGCCGACGCCGGAGAGCGCGTTCTTCTCGGCCTCCGGGATGCCCAGCTTGTCGAAGGTGTCTTTGATTTCGTCCGGGAGCTCGGTCCAGTCGTCCACGCCGGCGCGGACGTCGACGTCCGGCCGGATGTACGGGATGATCTCGTCGACGTCGACCTCGCTCAGGTCCGGCTGGCCGGGCCAGTCGGTCGGCATCGGCATCTCCTGGAACTGTTCGAGTGCGCGCAGGCGGCGCTCCAACATCCACTCCGGCTCGTCCTTGTCCTCCGAGATGACGCGGACCGTCTCCTCGGTGAGCCCCTTCTCGCTTTTGAAGGCGGAGTTCTCCTCCTTCTTGAACTCGAAACGAGCCTCGGTGTCTGTCTCTTTGAGATCGTCTTGTTTTGAACTCATCAAAGTATTCTTTAGAGACTACGAATATAAGTGTGGTGCGCTGGAACACTCTTCAGTAACTTATATTGGTTTCTTTAACGAAAATGAATAACTTTGTGTGATTTAATTCGGTTTCTCTACTTAGTAGAATTTAATATGTAACGAGAGGGCTATTCCGTAGAAACAGGGTCATCGTCACTCGTTAGCGAGAATGACTTGACAGCACTCAACCGCTGCTTCGATGTGGCGGTCGGCGACCACATCGCCTGTTTCGTCAGCCGACTCAAGCAGTGTAGCAACTTGCCGAACCCGTTTCCGTCTGGTTTGCGTGTCAAGGTCGTCACTGGTCGCATCGCGGGCGACGGCTTCAGCCTCTCCGAGCCATCGGTTCGTCGCTGGCGGGACTGGGCGATCTGCGGTCGCAGTCAGATGGGCCGCCAGTGCGTCGGCCGCAGCCCGCGGCTCGGTTGGGATGTCGATTTCGTCCGTCATCGTCTGTGTATTGGCGCCTACTGTGAAGAATTGTTCCGCCAAGAGCTACACTCCAGGTGCTTGCGAACGTCTCCAGCCGAGTGCGACCTCTTGTTAGCCTATCTTTCTACGAGGAGAGAATCCCGGCGTTTACAGTAGTTGCCGAACCTCTCAACACGCCGCATATTGAGGATACTGATCATCAAACTCGGCACATTCTATTTATACCTCTCTTTATTACTTATATAAATGAAGACCGTTGTTCACACCAGATCGATGGGCGATACAAGCTGATTCGGCAACTAATTTTACGGCGAGGAGGATGTCACAGTAGCACGTCCTCGGTATCTGTCCGGGCTTGTTCGAGAGACACACCAGACGACACAAATCCGTGCGCAACCGAGAACGACTATGATCGAGTCGCTCCTCCGGATTGACGTCGTCCTCTTCGTTCTCATCGGCGTGCTCGGCGGCGCACACTGTATCGGGATGTGTGGGCCGTTAGTGACGATGTACTCGAAGCAAATGAACCCGCAGCCAGACGGCGGGACGGTGACAGCCAACGACGGGCGTGCCGGTCATCTCACGACCTACGAGGTTCGCCAGCACTTCCTGTTCAACGTCGGACGAGCGACAACGTACGCAGTTCTCGGTGCCCTCTTCGGCGCGCTCGGGAGCGTCGTGTTCGTCACAGCTGATCAGCTGACACCGATCGCCGACCTCCTGCGAGGTGCTGTCGGTCTCGCGGTAGGGGGGTTCATTGTGGCGACGGGCGTTCAGTACGTCATCGGTGGAAGCGGAGGCGATATTCGTATCCCGGGCGTCCAGCGCGTCACGTCGTGGCTCGCAACGAGGGTTCACCGACACGTGAACAGCCCGAGTATTGTCGGGCTCGGCGCCGTCCACGCGTTTCTTCCCTGCCCGATGCTGTATCCCGCGTATCTGTTCGCCTTCGCGAGCGGCTCCCCGACCACCGGGGGAATCGCTCTCGGTGCCCTCGGCATTGGGACGATTCCGGCCGTCTTCCTCTATGGGACGATTATCCAGTCGATCGACGTTGCCCACCGGCGACGCGTTCATCGGCTACTCGGAGTGGTGTTCGTCGTGCTGGGGTACGTGCTGCTCGCGCACGGGCTGATGGCGCTCGGTGTTCACCTCCCACATCCGATGTTCCCGCATTACCAGCCCCTCGGGGGCGCGATGGGGCACTGACCGAGTACTGGCCACATTTCGCTGGCTCGATACAGGCGACGGGCTCCCTTCGTCGGCTACGATGCGGAAAACGACGGTAGCTGGCCTCCCGGAACTCACGAGCTGTCACGCGGTGGCCACTCGTTCGAGGTCGTCGACGAGCCGTTCGATGTCGGTTCGCGGCCCCCGTGAGTACGCCCGCTCGATGATCCCTTGTTTATTGGCGAGGATGATGAGCCCGTAGTGCGGGAAGCGATACGCTAAATTCTCGATGTCATCCGCCGGTTGCTTCTCGATCTTCAGACCGAAGTGCTCGTCGTGTATCTCTTGGGCCCGCTCGTAGGTCTCTGGGCGGAGGAAGTGCCAGTTACCCGCGTCGAGGTCAACCCCCTGCTGCCCGGCGTACTCGCGGAGGGCCTCGGGGGTATCACGCTCGGGATCGAACGTGGTGGGGAGAAACGCGACTTGGTCGCCGTACCCCGCCTCAGCGGCGGCCTCCTGTCCGCGACGAAGCCGGAGAATGAGTGCGGGACACACCCCGTCCGGACAGTTGGTGTAAAATGATGTCCACAGCACCGCGCGCTCGCCCTCGAACTGGGCCGTCGATATCTCCTCGCCGTGGATCGGGTCGGGGACGGTGAACTCGGGCATGTTGTCACCGTAGCTCGGGAATGACGCCTCGCTGAGGTCTTGCTCCGGCGGTCCGAGAACGGTTCCTTCGGCGCCACTACTGCCAAGGACACCAAGACAACCGGCAGTGCCGGCGGTGACTCCCGCGACGCCGGCCGTTTTACAGAAACTCCGTCGGTCCATACGTTCGCGTATCGGTCCCGCGGTCTTGAGGTATCTGGTGTGACCTTCGAACGCGCCACTTGCGCCCGATTCAGGCGGGTCCAGCTAGTCGGCTTCTTATTCGAAGAGGCTGTCGACGGTCCGAATGAACCGGTCGACGAGCCGGTCTGGCAGCGAGGGCGACACCACCTCAAGCAACTCAGCCGTGCGGTCCGGGCGGGTCAGCGTGATCGTCATCGGGCGGTCGTCGGACTTCGTGACGATCCCAGCGTCGCTGAGGGTCGAGACGTGCCACGAGACCGTGCTCCGCGCGAGGTCCAACTCTGTGGTTAGTGTTTCCGGGCGAAGAGGACCGTCCGCATGGAGCCGCAGTACGATCTCGCGGGCGGTCTCGCGTCGAAGGAACGCGAGCGCGCATCGTTCCCACGGGTCGAAGGTGGGATCGAAGTAATGAGCTCGACCAGCGATCCGCTCGACGATCAACTCCTCGTCGTTCACCAGTCGTCGGAGGTGATACTGCGCCTGTCCGGTGGCGATGTCCAGATCGCGTTCCACCTGGTTGAAGTGGACGCCGGGCGTCTCGCGGACGTGTCGTCGCACCCGATCTCTGGTCGTCGCCATCGTGAGTATTCGCCCGTGATCGGCTGAGAGATAAAACCTGTCGGGGCGTTCTCCTCGCACGGGAACGTTTCGCCCCGTGTCTTCTTATCACGTCGAACGCATACTGACCAGTGTCGTGATCGTATCGCTCATCTCCCGGACCGGCTTCTCGGCGCTCGTGCCACTCACCGTCCAAGGGTCGCCCGTGCTGCTGGCCGTCATCGCGTGCGCCGGGATCGGAACCGGTGCGCTGTTTCTCGTAAGTCTCGTCGCGTATCGACGCCGCCAGACCGGCCAGTACCGGCTGATCAGCGCCGCAGTTGGGGTGCTAGTCCTGCGGTCGCTGGTCGGCGCCGGGACTGTTCTGGGAGGTGTCCCGATGCCGGTTCACCACTTTATCGGACACAGCCTCGACTTCCTGATCGCTGCGATGATCCTATACGCTGTGTACGCCCACGCCCTAGGTTCGCTTGGTGAAGGCCTCACAAGCGACTAGCTCGGCTGAGTCCTCCGCAACCCGGCCCCAGTACATACTAATCGGTCTCAGATATCGTCCACTCTAGACTGTTCTGTGCGCTAGTTGATCTGGAGTAGACGCCTTCTGTGAGTGGTTTCTCTCCTAAGACAAACCGCGTTCGACAGCTGTACCAGAACCGTATTGATCCTATACGAAGAAATATGTCCATGGAATCTGAATCTGAATCGCATTTGGTATCGCGTCGACAAGCTATTCACACAGTCGGCTTGGGAGTCGTAATTGGAACGGCTGGCTGCGTTGGGGGATCCTCTGGCTCAAGTCCTGAACCGGTGGATTTGTCGGGTCAAAAGACGGACTATCAAGGTGGAATGGTGATCGGAGACCATGGGGGTCCTAATGGGCAAGTGTTCTACGCTGATACAGAACCAGAGCCCAGACAGGGGCCCGTACAAGGCACCGAAGGTACTGAGAAGCTTGCTTGGTTTCACACGCTCGCACACGGCCTCTTCCCGTACCATTTTAGTCTGGCAGCAGACGGTGCGGAGGCGACTGCGGTCTACGTCACGGACTATTCCCGTGTCGATTGGGAAATCCCTGAGGACACCGAGCGAAAGAAGATGCCAGCACCGACCGCACCCGATACATTCGCCGATGCGACGGGCCTCACATACGTCATCGAATCGGATGTAATGGGTGGAATGGGGCCAGATCTCATGCCGTTCTCGGAACCCAGCGAAGCTGAATCGTTCGCTGATAATTACGGCGGACGGACGATCGGGTACGACGACATCGATCGGTCACTCGTTGATGGAATCCAGATGACGGGGATGAACTAATTGACCCTTCTGATAGTGGAGATAGTGAGAATCACACAGGTTCTAGTCAAAGAATCTGACACGGTCGATCAGGAGCTAGAAGCGTTTTAGCCGGCAAAATCGTAACTATCATCCACGCGATGGCAACCTCAGAAAACGATTCGAAAGACAAGATAACCGTGTATCAAGAGCGGTTGGATGCACTCGACGCGACACTCGCATCGAAAATGGACCGTTGGAGCTGCCGATTTTGGAATGATAACCGCGTCGGCAGTCGGCGTATATCACTGAACTCGCGCTGGAGGATCGGCAGTAGTGCCAGACTTCGGGCTTGTGAGTCATATCTCTATGATGAGGACCTCGAACTATTTCGCACTGCATCTGAAACAGCCGGTTGATAAGGAGTACGAACTGGCTGTGCGGACCGGACTACTAATCCCGCAACCGTCTCTTCACGACCTCCCCAAGTTCTTTCGTAGGTATCTCTTGGAGTCGTTCGTCTTCGCTCAATGTATCTAGAACAGCCCCAACGGGCTCGGTGAACTTGAAAACCAAGTGGACACCCGATTTGAATCCACCACTGACCCGTTCGCTTTCCAGAACACCGTAGGTCCCGGCCTTATAGAGATTCGAGGAGAA
>NZ_NHPF01000026.1:0-81807 GCF_002252925.1 Halorubrum sp. Ea8 | reverse complement strand
GCGAAGCGTTCTGATGACGACGTAAGCACTGGAGGGAGTGAGCGAAGCGAACGACCGAAGCGCGTGGTTCGAGACGCCTCCGGCGTCTCGTCATCGCCGGAAATCAGAGATTTCCGGCTAGCAGTCAGAACGCAGAGCGTTCTGACGACATCACGAAAGGCGCTCCGCGCCTTTCGAACGACAACGAGCGTGCGCCGTCCTCGCGGCTGAGGCTTTGGAGGTGTTCACCGTTGATCCAGTATCAACCGTGTACCGCCGAGTGGCTGAGAATTTCGAGGTTTTCTGCGACAGTCCGGAGTCAATCGTTTATAATCGAGCGGTTGATGATTCGGAGGTCTTCACCACGGCACCCGTAGCTTCCATTTATAAACGATCGACTAAAACCTCTCAGTCGACCGCTCCACTGTCAACTGCCTCCTATCGCTCGATTCCGCCCTGCTCTTTGATCCGCATGATGTGCCGGACGTTCAGGTAGATCTCCTCCGGGGAGGTCTGCTCTTCCGAATCGTACAGGTCCGACACGCGGTAGAGGATCGCCGAGAGCTGCTTGCTCTCTGAGCTGTCGCCGCGTACGTCGGCCGCGACCTCGCGGAGGAACGCGCGGACCTCGTCGTCGTCGGGGAACGCCTCGTCCGCCGCGTCGGCGACCGGGTCCGGGACGACCGGGTCGACGCCGGCGGCGTCGAGGGGGTCGGCGGGGTCGCCGCCCGCCGCGTCCCGTTCCCCGTCGCCGTCCGACTCGCTCCGTTCCCCGCTCATCGCCCTTCGCTCACCCCGCGTCGGCGCACGACGCCGGCGTTGTTCGCGACGTTCTCCACGATCACGCGGAACGCGTCGGCGGTCTCGCCCTCGCCGAGTACCACCGGCTCGCCCTCGTCGCCCCCGGTCCGGACCGCGGGGTCGAGCGGGACGCCGCCTAGGAAGGGGAGCTCGTGCTCCTGCGCCAGCGCCTTCCCGCCGCCGGAGCCGAAGATCTCGTGGAAGCCCCCGCAGTCGGGACAGCGGAACCCGGCCATGTTCTCGGCGATTCCGAGCACGTTCGTGTCGTGTTTGCCGAACATCCGGAGGCCTTTCACCGCGTCGTCGAGCGCGACCTCCTGCGGCGTCGTGACGATCACGGCGCCCGTCAGCGGGAGCGTCTGGAGGATCGTGAGCTGGGTGTCGCCCGTCCCCGGCGGCAGGTCCAACACGACGTAGTCGAGCTCGCCCCACTCCACGTCCTCGACGAGCTGGGTGATGATCTTGTGGACCATCGGCCCGCGCCAGATGACGGGGTCGTCCTCGCCGGTGAGGAAGTCCATGCTCATCAGCTTCACGCCGAAGCGCTCGGGCGGAACGATCGTCTCCCCGTCGGTCTGCGGGCGCTCCTCGGCCGACACCATCCGCGGGACGTTCGGCCCGTACACGTCGGCGTCGAAGAGCCCGACGCGCGCGCCGAGCTCCGAGAGCCCCGCGGCGACGTTCACGGCCATCGTCGACTTGCCGACGCCGCCCTTCCCGGAGGCGACCGCGATCACGTTCTTCACGCCCGGAAGAACCTGCTCGTCCGCGTCCAGTTCGTCCGGGATCGACGCCGAGAGATCCACCTCGAACCCCGTGTCGGCGAGCGCGTCCCGGACGTCCTCGGCGATCGCCGACTCATGCGGCGAGAAGGGAGCGCCGAGCGCCAGCGACACGTGGACCGTGCCGCCGGCCCCGTCCGCCTCGGTCTCGACGGCCACGTCGTTCACGAGACCGAGCGAGACGATGTCGTCCCCGAGGTCGGGGTCCTCCACGCCCGCGAGCCGCTCCCGCACGTCCGCTTCGTTCATGCCCGGAGGGAGGGCGGTGGGGCGAATAAGGGTTCTGTCACCCGATCAGTCGACCCGCGTGCCGGCGTCCTCGCCGCGCAGAAACGGCGACAGCCCGTCGGCGCCGAACACGTACGCCGGCGCGTCGAGCGCCAAGAGCTCCCGCACCTTCGCCGCCATACCTCCGGAGACGTCGGTCGCGTCGCTCGCCCCGAGCGCGTCGGCGACCGCCTCGAAAGAGTCGATCGCGGGGATCACGTCGCCGTCGTCGTCGAGGACGCCTGGAACGGTCGAGCAGACGCCGACCCGTCGCGCGCCGAGCCCCGAAGCGAGCTCGACCACCAGCTCGTCGCCGGAGACGACGGTGACCCCCTCACCGGCGGTCGCGACGCCGTCGCCGTGAAGCACCGGGACGAACCCCTCGCCGAGCAGCGTCGCGGTCGAGCCGAGCGGCAGGTCGAGGTCGCCCTCGACCCCCTCTGGGCGGGCCGAGAGCGACAGCGGGTGGACCGGCACCGCGGGCACGTCGCGGTCGCGGAGCCGGTCGAGGACCGCCCCGTTTAGCGTCTTCATCGCGCCGTGGACTTCGGCCACCGCCGCCGGATCGCGGGTCCCCTCGCTCGTCGACACGCCGTGCTCGCTGGCGCGGTGGTGGCCGAAGCTCCCGCCGCCGTGGACGACGACGAGCCGGTCGACCGCCCCGTCGGCGAGGGCGTCGGCGACCGCGTCGCAGGCGGCCGCGAGCGCGTCGTCGTCGAGCGTCTCGGGCCGGTCCTTCTCAGTGATCAGGCTCCCGCCCAGCTTGAGCACGACGGGAGGCGCGGCGCCGTCGGAGACGCCGGCGGCGACGTCTCTTCCGTCCGCCTCGGTCGCCTCGCGGTCTGCGGTCACGGCTCCACCACACGAACGCCCTCGGTCGCCAACTCCGCGCGGAACGCGTCCTCGCAGCCCTGCGTGAACGAGAGCGCCGTCTCGGTAGCGTCGCTCTCGTCGAGCGCGACGATGCAGCCGCCGCCGCCCGCGCCCGTGAGCTTCGCCCCGTGCGCGCCCGCGTTCCGGGCGGCCCACACCATCGAGTCGAGCGACCGCGCCGAGACGCCGAGCGCGGAGAGCAGGCCGTGATTGAAGTCCATCAGCTCGCCGAGCTCCGCGAGCAGCTCCGCCGGCGGCTCGGCGTCGCCGGTCGGCTCCGAGCCGGAGCCGGGCGCGCCCTCGGCGACGGCGTCTGCCAGTAGCGCCTCACCGGTCCGGACGACGTCGCCGATCGACTCGACGGTGTCGGCGGCGAAGCCGTACTCCTCGCGGAGCTCGCCGACGCCGGCCACGAGCTCGCCGGTGTCGCCGGCGCCGCCGTCGAAGCCGACGACGAACGGGAGGTTCGGCGCCTCGATCGGCTCGCAGTCGTCGCCCTCGACGCGGACCGCGCCGCCCATCGTCGAGCAGAAGGTGTCGGCGCGGGAGGCCTGCCCGTCCTGCACCTCGTGCTCGGCGCGGTACGCGCGGTCGGCCAGCTCGCGGCGGTCGATCGGCTCCCCGAGCGCCCGCGTCGCGGCGTCGATGCCGGCGACGACGACGGCCGCGGAGGAGCCGAGCCCCGCCCCGAGCGGGATGTCGCTCTCGACCGTGATGTCGAAGCCGGCGTCCGGCGCGTCGGCCGCGTCCCGGGCCTGCCGCACCGCGGCGTCGACGTACCCCATCGCGGCCTCGACCAGCGGCGTCGGCACGTCGACGTCGGGGTGGTCGCCGGTGCCGCCGGAGTACTCCACCGTGAACCCGTTTAGCGAGAGGTCCTCGGCCTCGACGCGGACGTGGTCGTCCGACCGCGGTTCGGCGGTCACCGCGGCGCGTCGCTCGATCGCGGCCGGCACGGCCGGCTCGCCGTAGACGACGGCGTGTTCGCCGAAGAGGTACACCTTCCCCGGCGCTTCACAGACGGTCATACGAATCCCCTCTCTCCGGGGGCATACAGGCGTTGCGTTTGTCGGGTCGGCGTCCGGGCCCGCGGAGGCGAGACGGCGGGAGCCCCCTCCCGCCAGCTTTTCAGCATCGGCCCCCGTCGCGTTCGTCATGGCGCAGATACCGTCGCTGCTCGCGCGGTCGGTCACGAACTTCGTCGACGGCGTGGCCGTCGCGATTCCGCGGCTGCTGTCGGGACTGATCTTCCTCGCGCTGGCGTACGCGACGGTGCGGGTCGTCCTCTCGCTCGTCCGGACCTCGATCGATCGGATCTACGTCGGTGACCGCGAGCTCGTCGGCGACCTCATCACCACGCTCGTGGCGGTCTTCCTGTGGTTCGGCGTCGCGCTGACGTTCCTGAAGGTCGTCGGCATGGGGGATATCGCGGCGAGCCTCGGCACCGCCGTCGGCTTCATCGCGCTCGGCGTCTCCTACGCGCTCTCCGAGATGATCGAGGACACCGTCGCCGGCGTCTATCTCCTCCGCGACCCCGACTTCAACGTGGGATACCGCGTCGAAGCGAAGGGCGTGACCGGAACGGTCGCGGCCATCGAGCTCCGGAAGACCCGGATCGACACGGACGACGGTGACCGGATCGTGATGGCCAACCGGGAGGTAGAGCCGCGCTGGACCCACGACGTGCCCGACGGGGAGCAGTAGTTTCGCGGTCCGGGCGAAGGATATTCACCCAATACTTATCAATTCTGTCTGAGATATCTGCGGTATGTCATCCCAAGTAGATGCGAGCGCCGAGGAAACGGTCGACGGAGACACGACACTCGCCGCGCTTTCGCACGCGTCGGCGCTGGTCGCCTCGTTCTTGGGGCCGCTGCTGTTCTTAGTGCTCGCGGACGACGACGACGAACTCGTCAAGCAGAACGCGAAGAACTCGCTTAACTTCCAGATCGTCGTCTTCATCGCGATGATCGTCTCGGGGCTGTTGACGGTCGTGCTCGTCGGCTTCCTGCTCCTCCCGTTGATCGGACTGCTCGACCTCGTGTTGGTCATTATGGCCACGCTGAAGGCCAACGAAGGGCAGGTGTACTCGTACCCGTACACGCCGAACATCGTCTGAGGACCGCGAAACCCCTCTTTTACCGCGATAGCAACGGAGAAAGCGACGGCTCTGCGCTTTCGAAACGTCTTAAAAGTCGAACTCGACGTCGAAGACCGGTTACAGCTCGTCCTCGAAGTCGTCGAGGGCGAAGACGGTGTCGGCGCCGCGGCGGTCGAGCGTCTCGTTGGCGAGCAGCCAATAGACGACCGACAGCGCGCGTCGACCCTTGTTGTTCGTCGGGATGACGAGGTCGACGTTCGACAGCTGGTTGTTGGAGTCGCACATCGCGATGACCGGGATGCCGACGGTGATGGCCTCCTTGACGGCCTGCGCGTCGCCGATCGGGTCGGTCACCACGACGACGTCCGGTTCGATGTAGCCGGCGTAGTCGGGGTTCGTCAGCGTGCCGGGGATGAAGCGTCCCGTGCGGGCGCGGGCGCCGATGGCGTCCGCGAACTTCTCGGCCGGGAACCGGCCGTACTGCCGCGAGGACGTGACGAGGATCTGCTCCGGGTCGTAGTTGGAGAGGAAGTCCGCCGCGGTGCGGATCCGTTGGTCCGTCGTGCTCACGTCGAGCACGTACAACCCGTCGTCGCGGACGCGGTGGATGAACCGCTCCATGTCCTTCGTCTTCTGCTGGGTCCCGATGTGGACACCGGCGGAGAGGTAGTCCTCGACGGGGATCAGCAGGTCGACGTCGTCGTCGGGCATGACGTCGTCGTCGAACGGGGAGGCCTCCTCCTCGTCCGCCTCGTCGCCCTCGTCGGTCTCGGCGTCGGCGGGTGCCCCGTCGGCAGCCGCGTCGGCGGTCGGTTCCTCGGTCGTGTCGGCCTCCTCCTCGACCGCCGCGTCGACCGCCTCGGTCTCCGCGTCGTCGTCGAGTTCGACCGCGTCGTTGTCTTCGCTCATGCGTGGTGTGGGCCCGTCATACCGCGTCGTCCGCGATGCGGACCAGTTCGTTCAGCTTGGCGGTTCGCTCGCCGCCGACCGTGCCGGTCTTGATGAACCCGGCGTCGGTCGCCACGGCGAGGTGTGCGATGGTCGTGTCTTCCGTCTCGCCCGAGCGGTGGGAGATGACGGTCTCGTACCCGTTGCGGGCGGCGAGCTCGACCGCGTCGAACGCGTCCGACAGCGTCCCGATCTGGTTCGGCTTGATCAGGATGCTGTTGGCCGCGCCCGCGTCGATCCCCTCCTGGAGGCGCTCGACGTTGGTGACGAACAGGTCGTCGCCGCAGATCAGCGTCCGGTCGCCGACCCGGTCGGTCAGCTCCGCGAACGCCTCGTAGTCGTTCTCGTCGAGGGGGTCCTCGACGTACGCGAGGTCGTACTCGTCGACGAGGCCGGCGACGTACTCGACCTGCTCGTCGGTCGACTTGGTCTCGTCGCCGTACACGTACGCCTCGGAGTCGTCGTCGTACAGCTCGGCGGCGGCCATGTCGAGGCCGAAGCGGATCTCGAAGCCCACCTCGTCCTCGACCAGTTCGACCGCCTCTTCGACGACCTCGAACGCCTCCGCGTCCGAGATCGGGGGCGCCCACGCGCCCTCGTCGCCCTTCGCCGCGGGCACGCCGCGCTCGTCGAGCACGTCCGCGACCGCCGCGTGGACCGCGGCGTTCGCGAAGACGGCCTCCGAGACGCTCGGCGCGCCGACGGGGGCCGCGAGGAACTCCTGGATGTGGGTCGCCTCCTTGGCGTGCTCCCCGCCGCCGACGACGTTGCCGAGCGGGACCGGGAAGTTGCCGCCGCGGAACGCGCCCCCGAGGTGCTGGTACAGCGGCGCACCGAGCACGTCGGCGGCGGCCTTCGCGGTCGCCATCGAGATCGCGACGGCGCTGTTGGCGCCGATCGCGGAGAAGTCGTCCGTGCCGTCGGCCGCGCGGAGCGCGGCGTCGACGGCGCGCTGGTCGCCCGCGTACAGCCCCTCGAGACGGGGGACAGCGTGTTCGCGGGCCTTCGCGATCGACTCGCTCGCGGGGAGCTCGATCGCCTCGTACTCGCCGGTGGACGCCCCGCTGGGCGCCGCGCCGCGGCCGAAGCCGCCGGACTCGGTGAGCACGTCGGCCTCGACCGTGGCGTTCCCGCGGGAGTCGAGCACGCGACGCAGCGAGACGCTGGTGATGCGGGTCATCAGTTGGACTCCCTCCGGACCGTGAACGGGAGCACGCCCGCGTCGTACTCCTCCGCGGCGACGAGGATGGGCTCCGTCTGGTCCGTGTCGATCAGCACGGGCGCCCCGTACGACACCTGCAGCGCTCGCGCGCCGAGGATGCGTGCCTTCTCGTATCGATTGTATCGCTGTGTTGACATTGTTACTGGTACGGGGAGACGACGTCGACGAGGTCGCGATGGCTGACCATCATCCGGCGGCAGCAGTGCCGGTCGACCCCGAGCTCGTCGAGCACGTCGCCCGGGTCCTCTTCGCCCTCGCGGGCGCGCTCCTTGAACTCCTCCCAGTGTTCACCGATGACGTTGCCGCACGTGAAACACCGGACGGGAATCATCATGACTGGATCACCTCAGCGGTAGGACTTCTGGTAGCGGGCACGCGCGCCGGGTCCGCCCCACTTCTTGGGTTCGGACTGGCGCACGTCGTTGACCAGCAGCGTGCGGTCGAAGCTCATGTACGCGTCGCGCAGCTCGGCGTCGCCGAGGTGCTGGACGAGACCGCGCGCGATGGCGGTCCGCGTCGCGTCGGCCTGGCCGCTGAAGCCGCCGCCCTCGACGTTGATGTCGATGTCGACGCCGTCGCGGAGCTCCTCGCCCGCGATGCGGAACGGCTCCAGCATCTTGAGCCGCGCCTGTTCCGGTTCCACCAGCTCGACTGGCTGGGAGTTGATACGAACGCGACCCTCGCCGTCGCGCACGGTGGCGCGGGCGACGGCCGTCTTCTTCTTGCCTGAGGTGTTAGTTACCATGTGACGTTGGCTCCCAGAGACTCGGAGATCTCCCCGAGCGTCGTGAACTTGATGTTCGAGAGGCGGTCGAGCGAGGTGCCGTCGAGGACGACGGTCTCGGCGTCCTCGTCGCGCTCGTAGGGGTTGCCCACGTAGACGCGGACGTTCGAGAACGCCTCGCGGCCGTCCTCCGTCTTGTACGGCAGCATGCCGCGGATGGCGCGCTTGAAGATCCGGTCGGGGCGCTTGGGGTAGTACGGCCCGCTGTCGGAGCCGAGCTCCGCGCGGGTGTGGTACGTCTCCATCGTCGCCTCTTCGTTGCCGGTGATGACCGCGTGTTCGGCGTTGACGACGGCGACCGTCTCGCCGTCGAGGACGCGCTGGGCGACCTTCGACGAGACGCGGCCGAGGATGCAGTCGCGGGCGTCGACGACGACGTCCGCGTCTATCTTCGCGAGACTCATCGGATCACCCGGACGTCGCTCCCTTCGGGGTTCTGTTGTACGAACTGTTCTAGCGACACCGCTTCGCCGGCCTGATCGATCTTCGTGCGGGCGGTGCCCGAGAAGTCGACGGCGGCGACGGTGACGTTCTTTTCGAGCACACCGCTGCCCAGCACCTTGCCGGGGACGACGACCGTCTCGTCTTCCTGAGCGTACCGTTCGATGCGGCCCAGGTTGACCTCAGCGTGCGTGCGCCGTGGCTTCTCCAGTCGGTCGGCGACGTCCTGCCACACGTTGGCACCGGAGTCGCGCGAGACCGACTTCAGATCGGCGATGAGGTTCTGTAGTTTCGGATTCGTCTTGCTACTCATAGCTGTCCCTCCTGAAGTGGAGAGTTAGTGAAAACGGAGTGCAGGGAGCAGGATTTGAACCTGCGGACCTCTACAGGACAGCGCCCTGAACGCTGCGCCGTTGGCCTGACTTGGCTATCCCTGCGTGCACTCCTGCGTAACCCGGCTCCCTTCAAACCACTTTCGGTCCCGCCGTCGGAACGACCCGACTCGAGTCCGAGGCGATCCGACGCGGCGTCGGATCGGGCAGCGGCGCCGCGGCTCCGTGCAGGGGCGAGCGCCGGCCGCGTGGTCTGAAGGTCCGTCATTACGTTAGACCGCGACTTTCGTCTGTAGTTCGTCCGCGCGCTCCTCGATGGAGTCGATCGCGCGGAGCAGCAGTTCCTCGACGCTGAACGACCCGTCCGTCTCGATGTGGAAGACGAACGCGCCGGGGACGTCCTCGATCGCGACCTCCTTGCCGGGGAACCGCTCCGAGAGGTCGTTGTCGAACTCGTCGGTGAGCTCTATCGAACCGTCGGGCGCCTCGATGACGCCGCGGAGGATCCGCGGCTCGTCGTCGTCGAACTCGCCGAGGTCGCCCTCGACCGAGACGCGCTGGAGGTGGCGATAGCCGACGGAGACGCCGCCCTGGTGTTTGGCGTGCTCCTTGCCGGTGTTCAGCACCGCGTCCGCCTCGAACTCCAGCCGCTGTCCCTCCTTCAGCTCGATGATCGGCACGTTCTCGTCGGCGACTCCGACGAGCGGGTCCGCGCTCTCGATGTCGCCGGAGTACGCCGTCCCCGGTCCCTCGACGTCGAGCGCGAGGGTGACCTCGTCGCCGACCTCGAAGTCGTCGAGCGGCGTCGTCAGGGGCACCAGCCCCAGCCGAAGCCCGATCATCTCGTCGAACATGACGGAGGAGTTCTCGACGAACCGGACGGTGTCGATCGAGAACGTCGGGACGTCGGCGATCATCGCGCGGCGGATGCCGTTCGCGAACGCCGGGGTGAGCCCGCGGATAAGCACCCGCGCGCTGCGTTCGTCCCGTTCGACGTACTGGACGTCGAAGTCGTCTTCCGTCATGTCAGACTCGCTTGTTCTTTGGCGCCTTCGTCCCGTCGTGCGGGATGGGCGTAACGTCCTCGATCCGGCCGATCTCGACGCCTGCTCGCGAGAGCGCGCGGATCGTCGCCTGCGCACCGGGACCGGTGGACTTGTTGAGGTTGCCGCCGGGGCCGCGCACGCGAACGTGCACGCCCTCCAAGCCGGCGTCCTTGACGCGCTCGGCGACGACCTCCGCCATCTGCATGGCGGCGTACGGCGACGCCTCGTCGCGGTTCTGCTTCACCACGGTTCCGCCGGACGACTTGGCGATCGTCTCGGCGCCCGTCTCGTCGGTGACCGTGATGAGCGTGTTGTTGAACGACGCGTACACGTGGGCGATGCCCCACTTTCCGTCCTCGGATTCACTCATGGTTGGTTACTCCTGTGACTCCGCGCGCTCGGGGTGGAGATCGTCCGCGAGCGGGCTCGTCTCGTCGAAGGCGATGGCGCCTTCGTCGTCCACGTCGACCTTCACCGAGGGACGCGTGACGCGAGCGCCGTTGACGGTGATGTGGCCGTGGACGATGAACTGGCGGGCCTGCTGCGTCGAGGACGCGAACCCCTGCCGGTAGGCGACCGTCTGGAGACGGCGCTCGAGCAGGTCGGTCACGTCCAGCGAGAGGACCGCGGAGATGTCGTCGTTGTCGCTGAGGATACCGATGCGGCGGAGTCGCGCAACGAACTCCGCACCGGCATCCTGGGCGACGTCGACGTCACCCTGGGCCTCGCCGAGCAGGCGACGCGCCTCGCGTCGCATGCTGCGCAGCTCGGACTGGGCGCGCCAGAACTCCTCTTTGTTCTTCAGGCCGTACCGCGAGAGGAGGTCGGACTCCTCGGCGATGCGCTCGCCCTGGTACGGGTGATTCGGCGTCTCGTAGCCCTTCGTGTTCTTACCGGTGCTCATTCCTCGTCACCCGCTTCGTCTTCCGCCATCTCCTCGCGGATCTCCTCGACGTTGACGCCGATGGTGCCCTCGGACCGACCCGTGGACTTCGTGCGCTGGCCGCGTACCTTCTGGCCGCGCTTGTGGCGAACGCCCTTGTACGATTCGATGACTTTCATCCGGTTGATGTCGTGACGGCGCTTCTCCTGGACGTCGGTGCCGACCAGGTGCGTCGTCTCTCCGGAGTAGAAGTCGTTCTGTCTGTTCGTCATCCACGACGGGACGTGGTCTTCGAGGTTCTCGGCGATGTCGACCACCGCGTCGATGTCGCCCTCGTCGAGGAGACCGAACGTGGCGTTGCGATCCACGTCGGCCTTCTCGGCGACCAGCCGCGCCGTGCGCGTGCCGATGCCGTCGAGTTCGGACAGGCTTCGCTCGACCGTCTTCGTCCCGTCGAGGTCCGCGCCCCCGATCCGGACGAAGTACTGGAGGTCTTCCTCCTCCTCCGGCGAGTCGTCCTGTGATTCTTCCGTGCTCATGTGTTGGTTGTGGTGAGCCCTACCGGCGCGAATCCGGCGGTGCTCGGTCCGTTCGAGCGTTGCGGCGGGGATTCGAACCCCGGAGGCAGTGACGCCACAGAGTTAGCAACCCTGCGCCTTGGGCCAGGCTTGGCTACCGCAACTCGCGTCGTATCGTCGCCCTCGTGGACTCGGGACCCGGCGCCCCTGCAGTTCGTGCATCCGTACGGTCCCGCCTTCGCTACTTAAACATCACGGAAGGGCGGAGCGAATGCGCCCGGTTCGCACGGGTGTGAGAGGGTATCACGGTGGAACGGGGAGTCGCCGAGTCTGTCGCGGTCGGGCGGCTCCTTCCGGTCGCGACCGTGCGGCACCGTCCGGTGGAGATTGTGCGGCACCGTCCGGTGGAGATTGTGCGGCACCGTCCGGTGGAGGTCGTCGACCGCGCGCCCCGGGGGTTCCGTTTGGCGTACTGTTTAGTGGATGCCGCGGGTGCATCGACGCATGAAGGCCGTCCAGTTCGGTTCCCACGGCGACCGCGACGTGATCGAGTACGGCGAGTTCCCCGACCCGGAGCCCGACCGCGGCGAGGTCGTCGTCGACGTCAAGGCGGGCGCGCTCAATCACCTCGACATCTGGACCCGTCGCGGCCTGCCCGGTGTCGACCTGGAGATGCCCCACATTCCCGGCAGCGACGCGGCCGGCGTCGTCGAGGCGGTCGGCGAGGGCGTGACGCGGTTCGAGCCCGGCGACCGCGTCGCCGTGAGCGCCGGCGTCTCCTGCGGCGAGTGCGAGTTCTGCCGCCACGGTGAGGAGTCGCTGTGCCCCTCGTTCCACATCATCGGGGAGCACGTCCGGGGCGTCCACGCCGAGAAGGCGACCGTCCCGAGCGAGAACCTGGTCCCCGTCCCCTCGGGCGTCGACTGGGAGGTCGCCGGCTCCGCCTCGCTCGTCTTCCAGACCGCCTGGCGGATGCTCCAGACCCGCGCGGACATCGAGGCGGGAGAGAAGGTGCTCGTGCTCGGCGCCTCAGGGGGCGTCGGCCACGCCGCGGTCCAGATCGCCGACCACGCGGGCTGTGAGGTGTTCGCGACCGCCTCCAGCGAGGAGAAGCTCTCGCACGCCGAGGCGTGCGGCGCCGATCACGTCATCGACTACGAGGCGAACAACTTCGCCGAGGAGATCGCGGAGCTCACCGGCCGCCGGGGCGTCGACGTCGTCGTCGACCACGTCGGCGAGGCGACCTACCCGAACTCCCTGAAGTCGATGGCGAAGGGCGGCCGGCTGGTCACCTGCGGGGCGACGACCGGACCGAACCCCGACGCGGGGCTCAACCGCATCTTCTGGAACCAGCTCTCCGTCATCGGGTCGACGATGGCGACGCCCGGCGAGGTCGACGACGTCCTCGAACTCGTCTGGGACGGCACCTTCGAGCCGGCCGTCCGCGAGACGCTCCCGATGAGCGAGGCCGCGCGCGCCCACGAGATGATAGAGAACCGTGAGGGCTTTGGCAAAGTAGTGATTAAACCGGACAGTGAGCTCTGAGACCGACGCGGACGGGAGCACGGGCGGCTACGTCCACGTCCCCGACTCCGAGACCGACGGCGAGAGCGACGGCGCCGTCGGCACCGCCGACCCCGCCGCGTCGGAACCGGGCGCGGACGGTCCGGGGACCGACGAGCCGACCGCCGACGGCTTCGGCCGACGGGGATGGGCGCTGACAGCCGTGCTGTTCACCTGCGTCCTCGTCATCCCCGGCGTCATCTACCTCTACCCGTACGCCGCGGGCTGGTTCGGGCTCCCATTCTTCGCGACGTACCTCGCGCTCCCGCTCGTCCCCGCGGTCCTGCTCGGGCTGGTCGCCGTCTGGTCGATGACCGCGGCGACGCGAGACCGGTAGCGATCGCCGACACCCGCCGCGGAACCGACGGCGCGACAGGCCGCAACCGACGGCGCACCGGCCCGCCGGCGAGCGCCGAACGACAACCGTTTTGAACGACACCCGCGCAGTAGCGATATGTTGATCACCGTCTCCGGCCCGCCGGGCAGCGGGAAGAGCACGAACGCCGTGGGACTCGCCGATCGGCTCGGCCTGGAGCACGTGTCCGGCGGCGACATCTTCCGCGAGATGGCGGCCGACCGCGACATGACGCCGGTCGAGTTCAACGAGTTCGCGGAGGAGGACCCGCAGTTCGACCGCAAGCTCGACCGGCGCCTCCGGGAGATCGCGACGACCCGCGACGAGTTGGTCCTGGAGTCGCGGCTCGCCGGGTGGCTCGCCGCCGATCACGCCGACTTCCGGTTCTGGTTCGACGCCCCGCTCTCGGTCCGCGCCGAGCGGATCGCCGACCGGGAGTCGAAGCCCGTCGACCGCGCGAGGACCGAGACGAGGCGTCGCGAGGACTCCGAACGCAAACGGTACGGGGAGTTCTACGGCATCGACATCGACGACCTCTCCATCTACGACGCCGCGTACAACACCGCCCGCTGGAGCCCCGACAGCTTCCTCGACGTGCTCGTCGCCACCGTCGAGGCGTACGACCCCGATGACGACGAGGGGAAGGCGCCCATCGAGGGCGTGACCTACGACTTCTGAGCCGCGACCGCACGCAATCTCCCAATGACCGACACAGCCGACGACACACCCGATCCCGCGGACGACCCCCTTCGGGCACCGCCCGGCGAGCGCACGGTGCCCGAGCTGCTCCGATTCGGCGTCGTCAACGTCGACAAACCCGCAGGCCCGTCTTCCCACCAGCTCTCGGCGTGGGTGCGCGACGCGATCAACGACGCCCTCGCCGCGCTCGATCCCGAGGGCGAGCCGATCGACGGCGTCGCCCACGCCGGCACCCTCGACCCGAAGGTCACCGGCTGTCTGCCGACGCTCACCGGCGACGCGACGAGGGCGGCGCAGGTCTTCTTGGAGGGGACGAAAGAGTACGTCGCCGTCCTCGAGCTCCACGGGTCGCCCCCGAGCGACTTCCGCGAGGTCGTCGGCGAGTTCGAGGCGCAGATCTACCAGAAGCCGCCGCGGAAGAGCGCCGTGACCCGCCGGCTCAGGACTCGAACGATCCACGACCTCGACGTCCTCGAAGTCCGGGACCGGCAGGCGCTCCTCCGGATCCGGTGTGAGTCGGGGACGTACGTCCGGAAGCTGTGTCACGACGTCGGCCTCGCGACGGGAGTGGGCGCCCACATGGGCCACCTCCGCCGGACCGCCACCGACCCGTTCGACGACGGCGACCTCCACGCGCTCCAGGACCTCGTCGACGGCCTCGCGTGGGCTCGCGAGGGCGACGAGTCGCTGCTCCGCGAAGTCGTCCGGCCGGCGGAGGACGCCCTGGTCCACCTCCCGTCGGTGACGGTCGCGCCGTCGGCCGCGCGGAACGTCGCCACCGGCGCGCCGGTGTACGCGCCCGGAGTTATCGGAGGGGACGAGAGCGCGGTTTCGACGGGCGAACGCGGCGACCCGCCGCTCGTCGCGTGCCACACGCCCGACGGCGTCGCGGTCTGTCTCGGCCGGCTCGTCGGCGACCCCGACGCCGAGTCCGGCGTCGTCGTCTCGCTGGAACGCGTGCTTTTATAATCGCGCCGTCGCGGGTCGGGGTATGGACGAGAGCGAAGGGAGCGGGCCCGACGGCGACGTTTCCGAGGACGGCGACTCCGGCGAGCGCGGCGGTCGATCGGTCTCCCTCGGCACCGCGAGCGCCGCCCCGGGCGAGGTAGCCCGCGGGTGGTTCGAGGTCGCGGAGCTGCCGACGGGCGCCGCCGAGCGGCTCCCGGTCGTCGTCGCGAACGGGTCGGGAGACGGGCCCGTGCTGTGGCTCACCGGCGGCGTCCACGGCGACGAGGCGACCGGCGTCGCCGTCGTGCAGGACGCCATCGCGACGCTCGCAGAGGACGCCCTCGCGGCGCTCGCCGGCGCGGTCGTCGCGGTACCGGTCGTCTCGCCCGCCGGTCTCAGACGGAACTCGCGCCACACGTACTACGACGACGAGGACCCGAACCGTCACTTCCCGGACGCCGACGCGGAGTCCGCGCGGCCGCCGAAGCTACAGGAGCGGATCGACGCCAGGCTGTACGCCGCGATCACGGGCGAGACGGTCGAGGGCGCCGTCGAGGGTTCGGCGAGCGCGGGCCGCGACGGGTCGGACCGCGAGCCGGTCGACCCCCCGGTCGCGGAGCCCGCGGGAACGGGCGTCGTCGCCGACGCCCTGATCGACTGTCACACCGCGGGCGTCGCCAGCGAACCGTTCGCGATCCGCGACCGCGTGCTGTACGGGGAGCGCCGCAGCGAGGACGACGCGGTCGCGCTCTCGGACGAGCTCGGGCGGCTCGTCGACGCCTTCGGCTTCCCGACGCTGCGCGAGTACCCGGCCGCGGAGTACGTCGAGGAGAACCTGCAGCGCTCGACCGCGGGCGCCGTGCTCAACGAGGCCGGAATCCCGGCGTTCACCGCGGAACTCGGCGCGCACAGCGTCGTCGACGACGCGCTCGTCGAGGCCGGCGTCGCGGGGGTGTTCGCGGTCGCGGTCGAGATGGGGATCCTCGCGGCCGAGGACGTTCCGGACTCCGTGGGGAGGCCGATCGACCGCCCCACCCCCGCGCCGGTCGAGTTCCCGGTCCGTCGCTTCCGCGGCCCGACGACCGACGTCTCCGGACTGATCCGTCACCGCGTCGCCGCGGGCGACGCGTTCGCCGAGGGCGACGTCCTCGCCGACGTGGTCTCGGCGACCGGTCGGAGCCGCGGGACCGTCCGCGCCGACCGCGACGGATACGTACTCGGTCGCGCCGAGGGGCTGGCGGTCTACGAGGGCGACCCGATCGGCAACCTCGCGGTGCGTGACGACGGCGACCTCGTGGTCGCGCGCGAGGACGACGACGACGAGTGAAGCGAAGTCCTTAATTACCGCACTCTCATTTCTCCGCGTGCAGACAGGGACCGTGGGGTAGTGGTATCCTATGCGGATGGGGTCCGTATGACCTGAGTTCGACTCTCAGCGGTCCCACTTCGACTTCTCAAACAGTTATCGGCGCCGCTGTCGCCGAGAGGCCCTCTCAGACCCCTTCCACGAGCCGGTCCAGCTGTTCGGGCGGCACCGCGCCCCGGGCCGTGCGTCCGTCGTACCTGAACGTCGGGACGCCGGAGACCGCCGCGTCCCGCGCGTCGGAGAAGTCGCTCCGGAGCCGGTCGCGCCGCTCCTCGTCGGCGATCGCGGTCCGTATTTCGTCGGCGTCCAGCCCCGCGTCCTCGGCGAGGTCGGCCAGCACGTCGGCGTCGCCGATGTCCCGTCCGTCTACCCAGAGCGCCTCGAATATCGCCTCATCGAAGTCGGGCCACCGGTCCCGGCGCTCCTCGCTCACGTACAGCGAGGCGACCTGCGCGTCGAACGAGTCCACGCGCTCGGGGAGGTCGTCGAGGTCGAGCATCGCCTCGGCGTCGTACCGATCTCGGAGGCGGTCCACGTCCCGTCGGACCCGCTCGAAGTACTCGTCGTCTTTCCCGTCGTCGATCGAGTGGATGACCTCGCCATCGGGACCGCGCTTGTGCCCCCGGCGGTCGTACGGGTGCCAGTCGATATCGAGATCGCGCTCCCGCGTCTCCCGGTACGCCGCCAAGGACCGGCGGCCGAGGTAGCAGAACGGGCAGACGTAATCCGACTAGATCGTGACGACGGCCTCGTCCGAACTCATTACCGCGGGCGGTCGGGTGCCGACTGAATTCCGGTACCGGAGGGTCCGACCGGACCCGTTACGACAGGAAGTCGGTCAGGTGCTCGGTGAACGCCGCGGGCCGGTCCTCCGGGGCCCAGTGGTTGGCCTCGAGGCCGACGAGTTCGCAGGAGTCGATATCGGCTTCGAGCCGCTCGGCCCACTCGATCGGCTGGAACTCGTCTTCCGTCCCCCACAACAGGAGCGTGTCGGCGGTCACGTCTCGGGGGTCGATCTCCGTCGTGTGGCTGGTGTTCGTCGCGCTCGCGTTGCGGACGACGCTCGTGACGCCCTCCTCGCTGGCCCACGGCGCCGTCATTCCCTCGAGGAACGCCTCGTCGTGGTCGTCGCCGAGGAGCGTGTCCCGAAACAGCGCGTCGAGCATCCCCTGCAGCTCCTCAACGCTCGTCTCCCGTGCCGTCTCGGGGAGGCCGAGGTCGGTGATCGTCCCGATCGGCCACGAGTCGTAGGCGACGGAGTTCGACAGCACCAGCCGGTCGACGGCGTCCGGGGTCCGCACCGCGTAGCGCAGCCCGACGCCGCCGCCGAGGTCGTGGCCGACGAAGTCGATCGCGTCGAACCCGAGTTCGTCGACGAGCCCGCGGACTGCGAGCTCTTGGGCGCGGATCGACCGGTCGAACCCGTCGCGCATCGCCGACCCGCCGTAGCCGATCATGTCCGGTGCGATCGCGCGCCGCTCGGTCGCGATCGCCTCGAACTGGTCGCGGAAGAGGTACGAGTTCGTCGGGATCCCGTGGAGGAACACGACCGGATCCCCCGTCCCCTCGTCTCGGTACGCCATCTCGACCTCATGGTCGTCGACCGCGACGGTCGTCCGCTCCTGTGCGTCCGTCCAGTCGGCGTACGTCGTCGTCATCGCGGTTTCACCTCCGTGGAGGTTCGGCCCAATGGGAAAAATGCGTGGTGCGTAGTAGCCATCGTGTTCAGATAAGGATGAATAGTGAGGCGGTGTGTTTTCTGAGTGGTTCATGCCCGAAAACACACGCCTCAGCGGGAGTATCGACCAGATCAACTTAGAGTTTGTTGAACGAGAAGCGACACCGAGATTGCTGATGAAGCTCGGTATTCAGCTCCATCTCGCTGGCCTCTCACTTTCGAATACCGTCTCGGTTATTGATATATTCGGTGTCGAACGTGCTCGATCAACCGTTCATAATTGGGTTCACAAGGCCGATCTACAGCCCGAAGCTGGTCGGTGTCCGGATCACGTCGCGGTTGACGAGACTGTGATCCGACTCAACGACGAGCAATATTGGCTGTATGCTGCCGTCGATCCTGAAACAAACGAATTGCTCCATAAAAAGCTTGAGCCGACAACAACGAAGGTTCTCGCACAGTCGTTTCTGACCGAACTCTCCGAGAAACACGACGTCTCCGACGCCGTGTTTCTCATCGATGGATCGCACTCGCTACAAGACGCGTGTCAGCGCCACGGCTTCGATTTCAGATACGAGAAACATGAAAATCGGAACGCCGTTGAACGTGTGTTCAGAGAGGTAAAACGGCGAACTGTCTGTTTCTCAAACTGTTTCAGCAACGCCGAAGCAGAAACCGCCGACGACTGGCTCAGATCGTTCAGCTTCGCATGGAATCAGCTTATCTGAACACGAGGGTAGTAGCAGCGATACGCACAACCGGGCGGAGCGCGAGCGGGGACGCCGTCGCCCCGGGGAAGCGCCCACCGCCTCCCACCGCTCCGGAACCACTAAACGCCGCACCGACCTACCGCGGGTAATGGCTGATTGGACGGAGAAGTACCGCCCGAGCACCCTCTCGGAGGTCCGCGGCAACGACAAGGCCCGTGACGCGTTCGCGGAGTGGGCTCGCTCGTGGGACGACCACCGCGAGGCCGTCGTGCTCCACGGGAGCCCGGGCGTCGGGAAGACGAGCGCGGCCCACGCGCTGGCGAGCGACATGGGCTGGGAGACGGTCGAACTGAACGCCTCGGACCAGCGCACCGCCGACGTCATCGAGCGCTTCGCGGGGCGGGCCGCCCGCAACGCCACCCTCGGCGGGAGCGCGGCCGGCGGCGGCGCGACCGGCGGGGACACGGCCTCCCGCCAGCTCGTCATCCTCGACGAGGCCGACAACATCCACGGCAACTACGACCGCGGCGGCGCCTCGGCGATCACGAAGCTCGTCAAGGAGTCGGGCCAGCCGATCGTCCTCATCGCCAACGACTACTACGACATGGCGCGCGGGCTGCGCGACGCCACTCAAGAGATCGAGTTCCGCGACGTCTCCGCGCGCTCCATCGTCCCCGTCCTCCGCGACGTCTGTCGCAAGGAGGGAATCGAGTTCGAGTCCGACGCGCTCGAGCGGATCGCCGAGCGGAACCTCGGCGACCTCCGCGGCGCGATCAACGACCTGCAGGCGGCCACGGAGGGGCGGGACTCGATCGCGATCGAAGACGTGGTCACCGGGGACCGCGACAAGGCGCTCGGGCTGTTCCCGTTCCTCGACGCGGTCCTCAAAGAGGAGTCGGCGGAGGAGGCGCTGCAGTCGGCGTACGCCGTCGACGAGACCCCCGACGACCTCACGAAGTGGATCGAGAACAACGTCCTCGACGTGTACGAGCCGTCGGAGGCGGTCCGGGCGTACGACTTCCTCGCGAACGCCGACGTGTGGCTGGGTCGCGTGCGCGCCACGCAGAACTACACCTACTGGCGCTACGCGACCGACAACGCGGCCGCCGGGGTCGCCGCCGCCCGCGACGGGGAGAAGGGCGGGTGGACCCGCTACGGTCGCCCGCAGTTCTGGAGCTCCTCGGACGCGACCGCCGACGAGGTGGTCGGACAGATCGCGGCCGCCAGCGGCTGCAGTATCGCCACCGCTCGCCGCGAGGTGCTCCCCTTCTTGCAGACGGTCACGCACCACTGCAAGCCGCGCGAGCTGACGGTCGCGATGGCGGCGGCCTACGACCTCGACGAGGCGGGCGTCGCCTTCGTCACCGGCTCCGGCGAGTCGACCAACAAGGTCGCGTCGATCGTCGAGGACGCGCAGGCGCTCCGCGAGGATCGGATGGAGGACCACGCCGAAGGCGCGTTCGCCGGCGGCGCGCGGGCGGCGGAGGCCGACGACGCCGACGCGGGGGCCGCCGGCGCCGCCGCCGCCGAAGGGCCGGCCCCCGGCGCGAGCGGCGGGACCACTGACGACGCGGCCGGGGGCGACCCAGTCGACGCCGGCGACGCCGGCGACGCGGACGGCGGCGACGGAGACGAAGAGGACGACGGACAGGCCGGACTGAGCGACTTCTTCTGAGCACGCCGTCGCCGCTCGCGGCGCTACGTCGGCGGCGAGCCGCCCGGTTCGGTGGCGACGCTCTCCCGGTCCGACTCCGTCGAGTCGACCTCTTCGACGCTCTCGACGCCCGCGAACTCGAACCGCGCCCCGCCCGCTCGGCCCTCGGTCACGGACACCGACCAGCCGTGGGCCTCCGCGATCCGTTCGACGATCGCGAGCCCGAACCCGGTGCCGTCGTCAGCCGTCGTGTGGCCGGGCTCGAAGACGGACTCGCGCTCCGAGGGGTCGATTCCGGGGCCGTCGTCCGCGACGTAGAACCCGTCCGAGAGAACCCCGACGAGGACTCGGAGCGACCCTCCCGCGGGTTCTGCGCTCCCGCTCGTCGCGTCGCCGACGTCCGCGTCGCCCTCGCCGGACACCTCGCCGGGCGAGCAGTCGTCGGACGCCCCGTGTTCGATCGCGTTGCGGAAGAGGTTCTCCAACGCCTGTCGGAGTCGGCTCCGGTCGCACTCGACCGTCGGAAGCGGGTCCTCGACGACGAGCGCGGCCTCGGGGCCGGCTCCGACCGTCCGCCACGCGGCGTCCACGACCGCCCGGAGGTCGACCGTCGCGGTCTCCTCGACGGTGTCTCCCTCGCGGGCGAGCGCCAGGAGGTCGGAGATGAGGTCGTCCATCCAGTCCAGCGCGTCGTGGGCTCGGTCGAGTCGCTCGTCGGCCGCCTCGCCCTCGAACTCCTTCGCCAGTTCGACGTTCCCGACGGCGACCGAGAGCGGGTTCCGGAGGTCGTGAGAGACGACGCTGGCGAACTCCTCCAAGCGCTCGCGCTGTCGCTCCAGCCGGCGGCGACGCTCGTCTCCCTCGCCGGCGGGGAGGAGGTAGCCGACGACGTCGCCGTCCCCGTCGCGGCGTCCGCACTCCCGGACCCACAGGGGGCCGTCGCCGGTCGCGAGGCGGTATGTGACGTCGACGTCCCCGCCGTCGAGCGCCGACCGGAGGCGCTGACGGTCCGCCTCGGCCGTCGCCTCCAACCAGTCGGTCCGTGGGAGGGCGTCGAGGTCCAGCCGCGGCTCGCCGCCGGCTTCGACGACGAATCGGTCCGGATCGCCGTTGGGGCGTCGATAGGCGACGCCCGGTCGGCGCTCCATCGGTAGTGACACGTTTCGATCGCTATCGTATAGGATATTAAACCTTACTTAACTATCAGTTGTCTGACTGTCGGTATCAATCTCGGTTCGTATGAAATCAAGGCGTAACGTGGCGAAAATAGCATTTTACCCCGATTTATTGACATCCGCAGCAAGCAGATCGGACTTTTATATCAAGTAGAAAATGCGTGTCTGACGGTGTAAATCGGGGGTATCCGGAGCTATCCGAGCCGACCCGAGGCGCCGCCCCCGGTTCGGGGCTATCCGAGGCCGGGAGGGTTTACCACGCTCCGTCTCCTCTCGACGGCTATGCGCGCGGCGATCCTTCGCGAGTACGGCGAACCGCTGGCGGTCCGCGAGGTGCCCGCCCCCGAACCCGGGCCGGACGAGGCGGTGGTCCGCGTGGCGGCCTGCGGCGTCTGTCGGAGCGACTGGCACGCCTGGATGGGCCACGGCGAGTGGGCCGACGACCGCGTCCCGCGCGGCCAAGTGCTCGGCCACGAACCCGCGGGCGAGGTGGTCGCAGTCGGATCGTCCGTCGACCGCTTCGAGCCCGGCGACCGCGTCGTCGTCCCCTTCTCGCTCGGCGACGCCACCTGCCCGTACTGCCGCCGGGGCGCCGGCAACGTCTGCGCCGACGGGCGGGCGCTCGGCTTCGAGGCGGCCGCGCCGGGCTCGTTCGCGGAGCGGGTCGCCGTCCCCGCCGCCGACTACAACCTCGTCGAGCGCCCCCCGTGGCTCGACGCGACCGCCGCGGCCGCGCTCGGCTGCCGGTACATGACCGCCTACCACGCGCTCGCCGAACGGGCGGGGTTGTCCGGCGGCGACGCCCTCGCGGTCCACGGCTGCGGCGGGGTCGGGCTCTCAGCGGTCCAGATCGGCGACGCCCTCGGCGCCCGCGTCGTCGCCGTCGACGTCGACGACGACGCGCTCTCGCTCGCGAGCGACATCGGCGCCGACGCCCTCGTGAACGCGGCCGACGCTCCCGACGCCCCCGACGCCGAGGCCGACGACTCCGTCCCGGACCGGGTCAGGGACCTCACTGACGGCGGCGCCGACGTCTCCGTCGACGCGCTCGGGATCGCCGAGACCTGCCGCAACTCGGTCCGCTCCGTTCGGCCCCGCGGGACCCACGTCCAGGTGGGACTGACCACCGAGGCCGAGCGCGGCGAGGTGTCGCTCCCGACCGACTGGATGACCCGCTGGGAGGTGTCGTTCGTCGGTTCTCGTGGCATGCCGCCGACGAGCTACGACGACCTGTTCGCGCTCGTCGAGGCGACCGATGTCGACCCCGGCGCGCTCGTGAGCGACGAGATCGCGCTCTCTGCGGTCTCGGACCGGCTCGCCGCGCTCGGCGAGTACGACGTGCACGGCGTCGAGGTCGTCACCGACTTCGAGGGGTAGGCCGTGCGCGCGGCCGTCAGCGCCTCACTCCTCCCGTTCGACGCCCAGCCCGGGAATGGCGACCGCTCCCTCGACGCGAGCCATCAGCTTCGACGCGGTGAGCACGAGCGCGAGGTACGTCACGCCGGTCACGACGAAGATGAGCGTGTACCGGAACGTCTCGGAGGCGATCTGGTCGGCCCGGTAGTACAGCTCCGGCACCGTGATGAACGCCGCCAGCGACGAGTACTTGATCAGGTAGACGAACTCGTTGGTCCACGACGGGATCGCGTAGCGGAGCCCCTGCGGGAGCACCACGTAGTAGATCGTCTCCAGCTTCGAGAGCCCGATCGCGCGGCCGGCGGTGATCTGTCCCTCCTCGACGCTCTCTAAGGCGCCGCGGATGTACTCCGCCTGGTAGGCGGCGCCGTTGAGCGTGAACCCGAGGATCGCCACCCACACCACGTTCCGCGGGAAGACGCCCGAGAGCGCGCCGGGAACGTAGCTCGCGAGGTTGAGCCCGTAGTAGAGCACGAACAGCTGGGCCAGCAGGGGCGTCCCGCGCAGCAGCTCGGTGTACCCGAGCGAGAGCCACGAGGAGAACCGACCGTACACCCGCGCCACGGCCAGCGGGACGGCGATGAAGAACCCGAGGACGAGGCTCACGGCGGTGATAACCACCGTGAGCCACGTCCCCCGCGCGAGGTCCGGGGAGAGCTCCACGACGAACGCGGCGTCGCTCGCGTAGGCCGCGAGCCCGGGGAGCGCGGCGAGCGTCGCCTCCACCGCTCCCGCCGGAACGAGCGGCTGCCCGACCGGAACGAGAACGCCGCCGAGCCACCGGTTGACCCAGCTGACGACGAGCCAACCCCAGAACAGCGCGCCGGCGGCGACGAGGAGGAGCCGACCGACCGAGCGGTCGGCGTCGGCCACGCGTTCCCGGACCGTCGCGGGTCTCGTCGCGCTCGCCATCAGTCGTGACTCTCTATCCGTTCGAGGAAGCGGCCGGTCCGCTCCTTCTCGGGTCGTTCGAACAGCTGTTCGGGCGGCCCGCGCTCGACGACGTGGCCCTCGTCGAGGAACACGATCTCGTCGGCCACCTCGCGGGCGAAGCTCATCTCGTGGGTGACGACGAGCATCGTCATCCCCTCGTCGACGAGGCCGTGCATCACCTCCAGCACCTCGCCGATGAGCTCCGGGTCCAGCGCGCTCGTCGGCTCGTCGAACAGCATCAGCTTCGGCTCCATCGCCAGCGCGCGGGCGATGCCGACCCGCTGCTGCTGCCCCCCGGACAGCTCGGCGGGGTAGGAGTCCATCTGGTCGGCGAGCCCGACGCGGTCGAGCTGCGCGGCCGCCCGTTCCCGGGATTCGGACTCAGAGAGCCCGAGCACCCGGCGGGGACCGAGCGCGACGTTGCCGCGCGCGGTTAAGTGCGCGAACAGGTTGAACCCCTGGAACACCATGCCGACCTCTCTGCGGAGGTCGTCGACGTCGATGTCCGGCGAGAGCACCTCTTCCCCGTCGAGCCGGATCGACCCCTCCTGCGCCTCGGCGAGCCGGTTGACGCAACGCAGCATCGTCGACTTGCCGGAGCCGGACGGGCCGATGAGGACGGTCACGTCGCCGCGGTCCATCTCGAAGGAGACGTCGTGGAGCACCTGCTCGTCGCCGTACCACTTCGAGACGTCGGTCACGCCGAGGAAGTCGCCGTCACTCACGCCGACTCACCCTCCGGGATCGCGTAGCGGGTGCCGAGGTAATCGAGCGCGCGGTTCGTCGTGAACGTGAGGACGAAGTAGATGGCACTGATGAAGAGGATGACTTCGAGCACCGCGGTCGTCTGCTCCGAGAACAGGTCGTACCCCCGGGTCAACAGCTCCGCGAGCCCGATCGCGAAGACGATGCTCGTGTCTTTCAACACGATCGTGAACTCGTTTTGGAACCCCGGGATCGACCGGCGCAGGGCCTGCGGAACGACGACGTACCGGACGGCCTCGAACCGCGAGAGCCCGATCGAGCGGCCGGCCTCCAGCTGGCCGGCATCGACGCTCGACAGCGCCGCACGGAAGATCTGCGACTGGTAGGCCGCGCTGCGGAGGCCGAGCCCGAGTATCCCGGCGGTGACCGCGGAGGATATCGAGGCGACCCCGAGGTTGATCTGCGGGACGCCGACGACGAAGTACATCACGATGAGGATCACGACGATAGGCGTTCCTCGGAGGACGATCCCCGCGGCGTTGACCGCCCGTTCGAGGTAGCCGTCGCCGTACACCTCGACCGCGCCCGCCGGGAAGCCGACGAGGAAGCCGAGGAGGATCGAGGCGAATGTGAGCCCGATCGTCAACAGCGCGCCGACGCCGAGGTAGTCCGCGTTCCTGAAGACGAACTCCCAGTCGGCGGCCTCGCCGACGAACGGCCAGTTTAGGGCCGCGGCGCCGAGGCTCTCGACCGCGGCGAGCGCGAGCGTCCCCGCGGCAGACATCCTACTCTTGCCCGAACCAGGTGTTGGTTATCTCCTCGTACGTGCCGTCCTCCTGTACGGTCGCGAGGCCGTCGTTCAGCGCCGACTGGAGCTCCGACTCGCCCTGACGGAGGCCGAACCCGAACCGCTCGCCGGTCTCCTCGACGAACGCGACCGTCACGTCGCGGTTGGCCGCGAACGTCTCGGCGACCGGGTTGTCGACGACGACGGCGTCGATGTTGCCGTTTTCGAGGTCCTCGACGGCGAGGACGTAGCTGCCGTACGTACTGGCGTCGTCCTCGGCGATGACCCCCGGTTCGACGAGGTTCGACTGCACCTGGTCGGCACCGGTCGTCCCGGACTGCGCGCCCACGCTGACGCCCTCGAAGTCCTCCCAGCCCGACGGCTGGAAGTCGCCGCCGTCGCGCACGAGGATCGCCTGGTCCGACTCCCAGTACGGGTCGGAGAAGGCGATCGTCTCCCGACGCTCGTCGTTGATCGTCATCGCCGCCGCGATCACGTCGATCTCCTCGTTCTGCGTGAGCGCCGGGATGAGCGAGCTGAACTCGAAGGTGGCCCACTCGCCGATCTCGTACTCGGTCTCTTCGACGACCGCCTCGAGCAGATCGATGTCGAACCCGACGAGCTCGCCGTCCTGCTGCATCTCGAACGGCGGGAACCCCGGCGCGGTACCGGGCGTGATCGTGGTGCCGCTTCCGCCGTCGCCGAGGCACCCGGCGACGCCGGACAGCCCGACTGCGCTGGCGCCGCCGGTCAGCTTCAGATACGTCCGACGACTCACGTCGGTCTCCGTTCGATGTGACATACCGGTGTGAGAACGGGGACTGATTTCAACCTTTCCTCCGCGAGCGGGACGCCTCGTCCGCCGTCGGCCGAGTCCCGCCCGATCGATCGGGCGGGACTCGGCCGCGGAGGGGGGTCCGACGTCGGTCCGGTCAGTCGCCACCGCGGTCAGTCGCCGCCGATCGGTTCCGTCGCGGTGCCCGCGCCGTCGGCGCCGCGGGCGACCCACGCCGCGCCCGCCGCGAGCGCGACCGCGACGCCCAGCGCGGCGAGATTGATCCGCTCCCAGCCCGCGGTGTACAACACCAGGTCGCGCCCGAGGAGGAGCGTCGCGACGAGCGCGGCCATCGCTCCGGCGGCGAGGAGTCGGACCGTGGCGGCCGTGGACCGACTCACGCCCGCGTAGCCCGACCGGACCGCCTCGGTGGCGAACGCGACCGTCGCGACGAGTCCGAGATGCCCCGCGAGCCCGGTCGCGTAGAAGCCGGCCTGCGCGCCCGGCGAGTACGTCACGAACGGGACCGCCCGCGAGAACACCGCGCTGGCGACGATCCCGACGAGTCCGACGGTCGCCGCGATCCGGAGGAGCCGCGCCGACCCCCGGCCGCCGCCCCAGATGGTCGTCAGTCCGAGCAGCGTGAAGATCGTCAGCGCGACGATCAGGTGGGCCGCGTGCGTCGAGACGGTGTAGCCGCCCGGGACGAGACCGCCGACGGTGACGGTGATCGCGCCGACGGTGATCTGCAGCGGGAGGATGGCTACCGCGAGCGTCGCCGCGAGACGCGTCCGGCGGTCGAAGCTACCGAGCCACGTCCAGCCGGCGGTCCCGATGATGAGGAACCCGGTGATCATCGCCCACGCCCGGTGGAACCACTCGATGAAGTCCGGGTTGATCGTCAGCGCGGGGATGAGCTGGTCGGAGCAGAGCGGCCACTGGGCCTCGCACGCCAGCCCGGAGCCGGTCGCCGCGGTGTAGACGCCGAGCGCGAACAGCGTCAGCGTCATCCCCGTCGTCGCCGCCGCGTATCGTCTGAACGTCAGCCACGCGGGCCGAAGACTCATTGATCGAGTTCGGGCGCGAGCGCACTTAGACCGTTCGGAGGCTCCACGTGGACGGGAAGACGAATCGGCCGGAAGCCGGCGCCACGATTTATAAATAGGAACGCGGTGGCGCGTGCCGAGGAGCGCCCGGAGGGCGCGACTCGCTCGCGCGAGGGAGTCGGCCGCCCGAAGCAACGCGGAGGGCGGCCGACGAGGTTGGGGAGGCGTGAGGCGGCGGTGCGGTTGCGGTCCCGCGAGCGAAGCGAGCGGGAGCACGGAAGTCGCAGCACGCGCAGCGAACGGAGTGAGCGAGCAGGACCGTCTTCCGGCGGTCGGGTGGGGTTCAAAGCGGCAGTCGCGATTCTCGCGAGCAACGCGAGCGGGAAGACGGGAGACGAAGCCTCCCGGAAGGACGAAGCACGACGACGGAAGCAGCGTGGCGCTACGCGCCACGGGCAGCCGGCGGCGAAGCCGCCGGCGACACCACAGCGAGGGAGCGAGAGCGACCGAGCGAGGAGCGCAACGAGTCGCGCGAGTCCTCGCGGCTGGGGCTTTGGGGTGTCCACCGTTGATTCCAGATCAGTCGTTTATAAGTAAGCGGCTGGGGGTTCGGGAGCGTTCACCGCCCCACCGACGGAAACGATATATAAGTGAACGTTCGAACCGACGGAATCGCAGCTCCTCGTTTCGTCTTACCCCGACAGTTCTCGTTTCGCTCGCCGCGCCCGCTCGGACATCTCCTCGTTGCCCTCGACGTCGGCGAGGGTCTCGACGGCCTCCAGGTTCCGCACCGCGTCGTCGAGGAAGGAGAGCACGTCGCCGGTGTACGCGTACACCATGTAGTCGTCAGTCATCACGTCCACGATCGCCTGCGGGCCGAGCCCCTCGGCCCGAAGCTCCAGCACGTATCGCATGAACTTCTCCTCGGGACAGCCGCAGTAGGGGTTCGCCTGACAGTCGCAGTCGAGGAAGTCCTCGGCGAAGTCGAGGATGCGGTCGCGGGTCGTGGAGTCGAGCTTCGAGAGCCCGTCACCGGTGAACAGCATGTCGAGGGTCGCGCCGGCGAAGGCCCCCTTCGGGACGTTCGCCTCAAGCTGGGAGGCGAGCTGCCGGTGGTTCTTCACGTAGATCTTGTCGGTGAACGCCACGGTTATCGCGAGATACGCCGGCTGGCAGTAAAAACGGCGTGGTCGCCGTCGCCGTCGGTGAAACGGTCGTCCGAGGCCGAGCGCGGCCGGTCACCGACCCGGGTCGAGCGCGACCGATCACCGGCCCGGGCCGAGCGCGACCGATCGCCGAACGGCACCGGGTCACACGCCCGTCCGGGAGTCGTAACGGTTATTTATCAAAGCGGGGTAGATATCGACGCGTGTCCGGGTTAGGGTAGTGGACTATCCTTCAGCCTTGTGGAGGCTGAGACGCGGGTTCGATTCTCGCACCCGGACCTACACGGCGGAGCCGTGTGGCGTTTTCACCGGTTCTCAACACAACGAGAACCATATGTCTCAAGTCAAAAAGGCGGGTATCCGGGTGGTTCCCAAACCATCCGAAGCATACCTGTCACAACGTCAGTTGACCGACTACCGAGAACACCGAGAACGCCTCATCGGCTGGATGGTAAACATCGGGAAGGATCCCGACCACGGAGACGGATACGCCTACGACACCGCGAACGGACGAGCATACCGACTCGACGCCTTCTACCGGTTCGTGTGGGACGAAGAAGAACGCTATACTACCGAGATCACACACGACCACGCAGACGCCTACATGAGGAAGCTTGCCTACGGAGAGACTTCTCAGGAGAACAAAGCAAGCCATCTGAAAGCGGTCAAAATGCTGTTCCGCTGGCGCGCGCACACGCTTGACGGGGAAGAGTGGGAACCAGAGATCACGTTCACCACGAACACCGGGAACACCAATCCCAAAGACTTCCTCACCCGCGAAGAACGAAGTGCCGTCAGAGAGGCCGTGCTGGAACACGGGAGCGTCCCGAGCTACAACAACCTCACACCCGAACAGCGCGACCGATGGAAGATACACCTCGCACAGCGCTTTGAGAAGCCTAAGAGAGACGTTGGTCCCGACGAGTTCAAACAGGCCAACTCGTGGAAGATACCGAGCTTGTTCTGGACTGCGCTCGATACTGGCTTGCGTCCGGTAGAAGTCAAGCGGGCGAAAGTCGCGTGGGTGGACGTTAGGAACTCTCTCTTGCGGATTCCTAAAGAAGACTCTTCCAAGAACACCGACAATTGGACCGTCTCTCTCACGGACCGTACTGCGAACGCACTCGATAGATGGCTCACCGAGAGACAACAGTACGACAAGTATCTGGATTCGGATTCTCTGTGGCTCAATCGGTCGGGAAATCCGTACAAGTACTACTCTCTGAACCGTCTGTTTCGACAGATCTGCGAGACTGCGTGTATTCCCTCTGAGGGACGCACGTTCTATTCAATCCGTCACTCGACGGCGACCTACATGGCCCGAGAGGAAGACTTGGGAGCGGCACAGGCCCAACTCAGACACAAGAGCGCACAGACAACCATGCGATACGATCAGGCACCAGTAGAAGACCGACGGGACGCGCTGAACCGAATGGGATAGGAAGTGGCACCACCACTTTCAGGTTAATAGCAGACCCATGTATTTTCCAAATTATATAGTTAGTAAAAAATATCCATAAACGCTGGCTTTATATATTGATTCTAACTCGATATGATTGTATGTCAGATACATTCGCTCTGTCTGCTTCGCCACCGGATTGGGTTGGTGACTATCCGCGGGATGTAAGCAAACCGAAAGGAACTGCTACCGATGGGGTTGGGGTACTCCACGAAACCGATTCGACCGTTTTCCTGGAAAACTTTTGAAGTAGTTGAACTTGATGATGGATCAGAACAAATTCGATCAGGGTACTACACCAAATCTGGATGGAGAAACAAACCCCTGATGCTCCCAACTCAGGAATTTAACGATCTGGTCACGTTCGCTGAGGGTAGAATTCTATAAATAAACTTACGCGGACCAATATCGACACTGACTAAATTGGACATTTAAATTTTAAAATAGATAACAATAAAAGCATTAATTCCTGAGTTTATAGATCGCTCAAGTCAGCCATTAGATCAGAACTTCGCTCATTCCACTCATCTCGCTCTTCTGTCTCGCGCGCATCATCTTTAGCCTGATCTTGCGTATACTCATCCGGAAATTTGTAGTCATCTGGAACCTCTTCAAGCGAAACCGTGTAATCAAGGTCACTATCCCGGTATGTTAATTTTTTCTTGAATTTTTTGAATATAGTATCAAAGGATTCTGTAGTGTTCTTCCATTTACCCTTCAGAGTACCCGACGCTGGAATTAGTTCAACACAGATTACATCACCATCATCGCCCCGATGATATGCCGGATTGGATCCTCCGAAGAGTGGAATATTCCTGTCTGAATACACCTGTCCGGCGGGATTAGCCGGTTTTGAACTCCGACCACCGGTCAGTTTCACTAAGAGAACATCTCCCTTCTGTAATTCCATCTATATGTATTGTCTCAGGAGAATACAAAAGTGTACTTCTATCTCACCAATTTAAAATTATGATTTCTCTCCGAACTGATCTAATGAGCATAATCACAGATACAGTCTCTTTGAGCTGATTTGATCTCTTTGCACGGTAACTAACTCAGCACTCGGGTTGAGGTCATCATGTGATTCACCAACTTTCGCAGTTGCTCCTCCAGATAACGCTTGGAATCCATCATATTGGTGTTCCGAACGAGAATGTGTGTGTCCAGATATGATTAAGTCGAGCGCAACGTTGGAAGCCTCTAAGATACTATCGACTGAACAGTCCGGGTTGTTACTCGCTGTAAATGGAGCTATAGATTGGTGTACACAGAGTATTGTTTGAAAATCGCCTGTACCAGATTCAAGGTCAAAAACAAAATCACTCCAGTCAGACCGATAATCAACTCCGTAGACTGCCACAGCGTCATCGATTACTTCGTAACGCGGACCAAGATGTACAGCGAGACCATCATCAACGAACCGCTCCATAATCTGCCGGCCAGCTTGACGTTCGTGATTTCCGTAAATGAAATAGAATGGAATACCGTGCTCTGCCAACTTTATTAGACTTTCACGGCAGACTGCAACATCTTCATCCTCAATACCACTTCCAGGATTATGGAATATATCGCCACCATGGATAACGGCATTCACATTCTCCTGAATCGAACGCTCTATCGCAGTACGGAATCCATCTTCAGGGGATACCGGCCAACACGACCCACTATAGGTATGTTCTGATTTGCCAAGATGACTATCAGTCAAGTATAACAGATTCACTTGGCCACCGCTTTGGCGCATCCCAAGCTTCTCTATCCTAAGAGAAGAGGTACCATGAAGCACTTTTCCAGAGGGCCAATTGTTTATTGATACTCCACTCAGCCGATACCAGCAACCGTTCTGCCAATTGTAATTGCGTCCCTCCTCCGACTTCTCCCATACAATAAACGGGAACCGCGTCCCATTAGAGTCCTCTAAGCTCAGCTCAAACGCACGATTGTCTTCTTTTGCACGCGAGTAATCTCGAGCTCTAACAACGATTTCGTATTGATTGCCCTCCTCAAGATCTTCGTATAACGTTTCCACAACGATACTGTGTGGCACCGGGTGATAACCAGATTGATTACTGGACCAAATGAGTGATCAGTCGTTGCTATCGGCGTCTATCTGTTACGGGGTGAAAGTCAATGAGACCCAACAAGCCCTGTTGATGAGGAGATATATTTTGGTGTCAGACTCATACCCCGGAGTAATATCCTAATGTGTCTGTTTCAGATCGACACAACTGGATAGTTCGGAAGCAAGGAGAACGAACCGCTACGCGATCGACATGAAGAACCTGTCCGAGATGGACAGTCGTGCGTTCACTCTGACCCCGGATTCCTCGGAAGAGCAGACCCGCGCGATCAACATTCGTCAGGTGGAATTGCGAGACGGAACCTACGAACAACGTGTTGACGACAATCGGCTCGCAGAGATTAGAAGTTATTATCGTTCTATTCCGATCAAGAAATACACAGAGTCGGACGCCGGGGAGATTCTGAACCTTACGATGGCCGGGGTCCAAGAGCAAGAGCCTCTTCCCCCGAAGTTCGTGAAGGCTCGCCGGGACATTCCTCGTCTCATGGACTTCATCGACGCGGTGGCTCTGTTCCACCACGAGGATCGCATGGAAATCACGTCGGAGTACCCTCAGAAGCTCTTAGTGGCTCCGGCTGACGCTTGGTACGGGTTCAAAATCTTCGGGGAAGAGCTTGTTATGAGCGCGTTGAATCTCAAGCCCCTCGACCGGAAGATGCTCCACTTCCTCCGGGCACGAACCAACCAGAAGTATTCCGCAATGGATCTTCAAAAGGAAATGGGGCGGCCTGAGTACGGCGAGAACCGGGCTGTCTCCGAGATTCGTCAGTCCCTCGAAGACATGATCGAGAAGTTGTATGTCGAAAGACATGAAGAGAACCCGGTCGCGTATTCCGCGAGTCCCTTCGGACAGTCCATCGACGTGAGTGAGCAAGCAAAATTGGACTGGTCCAAGGTGGTTGAACGTGCCAAGGAGAAGGCGCGTGAGAACCTACCTCCGGATGAAGCTGAGAAGTACATTCAGGACCATTGCGAAGGCTCGGGTCTGATCGTCACCCATCCCATTTCCGGCGAGACGGTCAACATTCTGGAAGATACGGACTTCGAGGAAGAGCTTGAAGAGGCTCAAGAAGACGTTGACGAGGTAATGAACGAGCCCATGGACACCGATTGGAGAGATATAAGACACCTTGCGGACGACCAACCCAATCCAGCAACTACTGATGGAGGAGAAGCGACCAACAGAAAATAGACCGATGTTACCCGTAACTTGGAACTGGAGAACGAACACACAGTATAAACTGAGCCAAGTTTATCGTAGCTTCCCCTGATCCGACATATGATATATCGAGGCTCAAATGGAGATAATATGCAAGACAACACCCATGTCCGCTTGTAATAGAACGTTGAAATACGAAGGGTTATACGCGCTGGCAACCTTTGTAAAAGAGGGAGAGTCCTGACGGATGTTTTGCTCTGAGTAGTCAGATCTACGTTCAGCGATCAGCGATTACCAGTTCTAAGCTAATTCCGGAGAGAGTGCTGACTCTGGTGATCCTTCTTCAAGCGATAATTCCTCCGTAGCACGATGATTCAAAAAAGTATATTCGAATACGAGAACAGTCAGAAACCAGAATTTATAGATGAAGTATCAAATTTTGTTAGTATATTCACAGGCCAGAACGTCGGATACATTGCGCCAGATATTGGACGAGGTAAACAAAAGACAGGCTACTTAGCCAAGAGAAAGCGAACAAGCCGAAATAACCACTTCTCTAAGGATATAAACGGCTATCCTATCTCTGAAGAAGCTCTGGAGGCGTGTGAGTCGCACAACGCCACCGAGATATTCATTATCGAAGCGAAAACTGGCCGGGTACTTGAGTTCACTCTCAACGACTATCTACACGGTACCAAACTCGATGGAGACTCCGATAACAGCAAGCGATGTGTTCCCATCGAGACTCGCCGTCACAGCTGGAACGCAGACGAGATATTCCGATAATGATAGCAAGAGAAGACAGCGAACTATCGAGCCTTGAAAAAGAAGTCACGTTTCGTGTAAACAAGTCCGATCAAGTTGTGGTAGTTCATTCAGAAATCGGGAGCATCAACCGAGCATTACTCACTCGTGATGATTTCGAGCAAACAGCCAACCGGACAGATGACGACGGTGTGATCGTCGCACTAACTGGAACACTACCCATGGGGGCACTCAAGATCTCACAACATGCTCGAACAAGTGGCTCATTCAACTCCATCGTCTCGTCTCACGACTGACGTGTGATTCTCGCTCAATAACTGCCGTGCGAGCGCAGTCTTTAGAACTTGATAGCCGTACCTGACCCATGGGACGTTTAGAAATCAAATTTCACCAACGCCCCTGTGAGCCGACTCAGTGATTATCTACTGGACTTCCTCAGATCGGTAGCTCACTCTACAAACGTGTCTTCATAAACGGCTCACAAAGCAGTTCAACTGTACCAACCCACTATCGAATGTTCTGGATGAAATCACAGTCCATTCTAAGAGGCTTGCTGGACCCGTGGTGAAGCTCCCCCACCTTCTACGACCCATGGCCCACCTCAAATGAGAAATCGCTCAGGGTGGACGTGGGGACGGGGGGTGTGCTAATAGTCTCACAGGGGTCCCTTATGGAGTCCATTATGCTATCCCTGTTGAGTACATTACAGCAAAGTTGTTAGTAGAATCTTATAAGGAGAACACCCCGTATTAGAAACAGTTGTTAACAGCAACGACAGCTGTACCAGTAACAGAGTATAAGTAGAAAATGTACTGTCTACACAGGGTCCGTAGACGGGGTTCCTTCTCTCGTTAGAATACTTGGCCAGCTGATCTGATTGGTGAGTTGTTACTATGACCGTCTCTGCTGTTCAACCGTTCTTTCTCTTATTGTACCCCCACCAACCCTTACTGTGTTATGTTGCGAGAATCGCATGACAGTAGCGGGATAGTCTGATAGAAGTTCAGAAGAGTATATAAAAGAATTCTGCGGTGAGTCTGTATATCTGAGTTCAATAGAAACGAGAAGTCGTATCGACAAATTCGAGAAATATCTGAAATTATTACATTAATGTCAACTGATAATACAGCGATTGAACAGTCCAAGAATAGTGCGGCGAATAACGCAGTTCCTGAGAACTGGAACGATATACCGTGTGTTCAGTACGGATTTGCTGAAGGAGAAGGACCGAGACGGACTCCAACACTTCGGACGATCTTTGAGCGGATACCCGATGGTGCAGAGACAGCAAGTGCGGTCTACGTCCTCACTCGTGATCAGTATGAGCGCCAACAGAACCTCGAAAGCGGATACCAAATCGATGGAGAGTACACGTCGATCGCCACCGAACTCCAGGATGAATGCGAAGTAGACGATCGTGTTCTCTACCCTATCCATATTGAGAGCGACGAGCTACACAAAGTTGGCCCGGACAAGCTCATGGAATGGTTCGAGGAATTTGTCGAAGGATATCTTGAAATACCGTTTCAAACGTGCAAACGGTATTTCTCTGGTAACCGTTCGATCCACATTCATGTTCCTCGCTTCGTAAAGGAACATGGCCGAGGAGAGCTGAAAGAATTGGCCGAATCGTATTGTAAAGAAACTGGTGCAGAGTTTGATTGCGGGATCTATTCTTCCAAACCACTGTTCCGAATTCCGGGTGTGGAACACTCAAAAACGGGAGTCAGAAAAATAGAATTTGAAGGAGAATGGGATAAGGCCGTTCTCGCTGGTAAAGTTCAATCGGGTTCGGATGACACGCCCGAATCGTATGCAGACGTGCTTCGAGACGTATTCCTCTCCCAACCATCCCTAACGGTGAATTCAAGCCAGACAGTTCACAACGATCGGTATCGCTTGTTTCAGAACCTTGATGATGAGAAGTCGGTTCTCTCGTTCGAGACAGCTGAACCATGTATCGAGACTCCACTAATAGAGAAGGAAGAGTATCCAGACCAGAACAGGAACGTCCCAAAGTGGGCCCAATATAACGACAAAGAGTTCTCGCCGTATGCGCTTGCCACAGGTGGTTCTCGGAGTGTTGCAGTCGTGGAAGTCAAAGGATCTCCGTTTGCTCGACGAGACAAAACTATTGGAAACGGTAGCGAGCCAATCCACGCTCTGATTCCGGCTTACTTCTACGGAGCCAGAGGATGTGCCGGTAGAGAATTCACCAAAGAAAACGAACACGCACCACTTCAGCTCTCGAGATACGACTACAAAAATTGGGACTACGAACCAGGAGATCGTGTAGTGATTATCGGCGGGAAGAGCAAGCGATCAATCATCTTCAGTGTAGACTCGTTCCAAGCCTCCGACCTTGGTAACTCTCTTACCGGAGAAGACGGAACCCGTCAATCCGCGCTTGATTACCTGAAAAATGAGGGGTTCGATACTGGAAAGGCTGGCAAAAGCGAATCGAAGTCTTTCACAGAAAACAACCGACGACAAACATACTCTCAATCACAATCAAGCGGAAAGTCTGAGACGAAAGCCGCACGACTACAACGTCTGGCCGAGGATGACGGAATTCAACTCTTAGGCTATACGGAAGTCGCAAACGTGGCGAACCGCCTTCTCCTGATTGGAGGTTGGACTCTCGCATGGGACTGGCTTGAAGAACAGTATGGAGCGCAATTCAAACCGAAGAGGACATGGGAAAACCTGAAAGAGATTATTGAGTACTATGATAACATACATGTCTCAATTCCACCGAAGCCGAACTGAGTCTGGAATTCAATTACCTCGATGAGATGAATATGATAATAGCTTATCCGTACAATCTTTAATTACTGACTGATGGACAGAGCGACCAAGCGTGAGTTGTGGGATGAGTGGGTTTCTGAGACGATACTCTCCGACATTACCTCACCAGCCACACCGGATCCGGTTCCCATGGTTGACGAGTCCGGATCTCAACTGGAGATGACGGATGAATACGACACGTACCGATTGGGACGGGGGAACGGAGATTATCTGTACCTCTTGTATCTCCTTGACGAGCCCGTGAGCGGCCCGTCTGATATTATCCCGGTCTACATCGGAGAAACGAGTCAGGTCTCCAGTAGACTACTGGATCACTTCAGAAAGCTCCGTGACGCTCTCCCAACTTCTGAATGGGAGGGTGATGGCTCGTGGGGAAGTTACGGAAAATACGATCATATCGCGACGGTATTCGAGAAAGCAAATTCACCTCTGTATGCGTGGGTCGTCGATGTGAATGAGATCGAGACGGGGCCGTACGGATATTCCACATATCGACAGGAGCTTGAGGCAAAGACCGTCGGTCTTGTCCACTCACATCCCCAATTCAATCGGGTTTTCGCAAACCGGGATTTTGTTCCAAACAGAGTCGCCCACGAGATGGGGAAGGTTGGCCCCAAGTGGGTTGATTTAGAAAGCGATTCACCGAACGAAGAGGCGATGATGGTCGCTGATAGTGCGGGAGACGGCGTCAGCGGCAAAAGTAAAGCAGATCTCTGGCACGAGTGGGCTGAACAAACTATCCACAAAGAGATACATGACCCCGAAGAGGAGGATCCAATACCACTCTTCGAGACGGACGACGATCTCGTTGTTGAACTCACGGAGGTCGGTTCTTCTACGGTTCTCAAGCGTTCCGAAGCTATTGACACGCGGATTCGTCAAGAGGGGAAGCGTTGTGTTCACAGGACCGGGGTGAAGGATGGTCCAAATGGATTACTCTATGTTATGTATCAGCTTGAATCTGACACGCCTTCTCCCGAGCAGATTATCCCTCGATATATCGGCAAAGCAGAAGCGTACGGGAAAAAGAACGAGCTGAGTGCGAACTTCGAAGAGATCGCGAAGGACCGAAGTGGAACACGGAGCTTCGCTCGATGGGGTGACGGGAGTTACTGGCACGTCGGCGAGCTTTCGGATACCGTATTTGGCGTGGATTCGAAGAAACTCAGTTGGGCCAGCGAGTTATTTGAACAGGAAACACACCAACTCAAAGAGCAAACCTATTTGTGGATACGAGCGTGGGATCCTGAGAAGTACACGGGGCCGTACGGCTATTCAGCCTACTTAGCTGAAGTCGAGGCGTTGTTGATCGGGTTAGCCTACCAAACGCATCCTCATCAGTTACTCAACCATAATGAGGTTCCAAATGAGGCACCCGCGAACCAGAAGCAGTTCGAGTTTAACCCATCTTCCAGGTAACTCCAGCTCTCTTGGTACACCCGTCTACGGTATTGCTCGGTGAACCCCGAATGGGATACTGCTATGAGTATTGATTGACCATCTCGTCTGTACTTGTTATTGTACTACCCCCACAACCCTTCTGTGTTATGTTGCGAGAACCGCAACACGGCAACGGTACGAACGAATACGGCATCTATTATGCTTATAAAAGAAATCTACGGATCTACAACTTAGTGAGTGGTTTGAGTCAGAGACCAATCTATACCTCTCGTGCACACGCACCCATGCACAGGCGGCGTGTGTGCGCGACGTAGACAGCTTAGTCTATGAGACACAGTCTGGTCCAGAGATCTGTGAAACGCTCGCCAGAGAGTCGTGAGTCCCACGTGTGAGGCAAGGGATGGATAAGACACAAACAACGCCTCCATAGAAGTTTTATCGAAGAATACTCTTTATATACTCTCTTGATTCTTGTAGAACCTGTCGTAGCCTCGTCCGGCGTTTTTCGCACCATCACACAGAGTGGGTGGTGGGGGTAAGGAACAACACAAACAGAAGTACATACCGAACATAGACAAACACCGACAGGGTGACTTACCGTCTTATCAGTCGCCAAGTATACTTTAAGTAAATACGGGGGGAGTGAACGAATATTATGGAAGAACAAGAGATCGACCGATATAATCACGTCATGTATGCGTCGAAGTCGCATATCAATCAGTTCTTCACGGAGAACGTTTCTGAATCAGAGCGGATAGTAGTCTCAGAGTCAGAGAGTTCTGGTTCAACGTTTGAGATTGGTTTGGACTCACTTGTGAAATTGAACTCAGAATTCTCTGGAGAGATTGGTAGAGAGGAAGTGCATGAGATCAATTTCAATAACTCGTTTCTCCAAGTAAAGAAGGCAATCAATATGCTCTCAAAATCTGACGGGGTATATCCTATTTCGGCTCTCAAAGAGGCAGAACCGTCTCCGACAGGACTGTATCATTTTGACTGCCCCCTCCAGTTGTTGCCCAAAGAAGATGCATTCGACGATAGAATGTACGTAGAAGTGGTTGGACTGCAAGACGATGTGGAGTTTAGAGGAACAACATCTTGGGACAATTGGGGTTCGAGAAGCCACGCAACGAGAGCGATAGAAACGGAGGATCCATATCCGTTCAAGGGAGTTCTAAAGCCACTACATATCGAAGAAAAAGGACTTGAGACGATCACATACTCTGTTCAATATCTCTATATTCTTGCTCCGGATATAGACAAGAACAAAGAATGGAGAGAATATCAGCAGTTGTTAGATCTCCATCCGGGTCAGGATGATGACCAAGAAGCCGATTTGTAGCCTGTTCTCCTAAACAAAGTGAGGACGCCCCCATATACTATTCCGCATAAGAGAGACATCCGGAGTTCAGAGTTACCAGCTCTGGATTGTGAAAACAGCAGAGCAGTCTCCAGATACAAGCTATCCAACAAACAAGTTATTACACACAGTCATAGATTGGGTATATGGATCCTCTCGATAAAACTGTGCGATCCGTTTTGACTGATTTTGCGGATGAGGAATTAGACGGTTCTTGGAACGGCAGGAGAGAGCGAGAGGCTGTCAGTCTCTTCGCCTTCGGTCATCTGGTAGAACAGGCACGTTCTGGAGGAACAATAACGGATTCAAAACAGATTGGACTTGAGGTTCCAGTTCCACAGGTTACGATGGACCGCGAGAACGGCGATAATAAAAAGAATCAGGTTTGTAAGGATGTGGTCATTTGGCCTGAGCCTCGTATGACTTGTTGGGACGAGAATCAGGAGCCAACGGTTCCGCCCATGTCGATTATTGAATGGAAATTCGACCGAGCCAGTATCTATCGCGGTGATGTAGAGTGGTTAGAAACATTTACTCAAGAATATCCTGACTGTATCGGTTACGCTGTATCAGCAAATCAGTCAAAATCAAGATTCACTCTTTCCTGTACGAGGGTATCAAACCATCAAACACAATCGGAATGGTTGTTTATTCCCTGATAGCTCAGTATATTCGGAGACAAATCTAAAAAATTAGACTGTCCACGCCTACCTACTCATCACACAAAGAATAGGACTCAATTAGAATTAACCGGCGACCGACAGAATTGTATGTGTCTCTATGATGAGGTGTAGTATGATAGAAGATAGGTTGACAAACGCACTTATCAAGAAGTCTCGTCCATCTGACAATCATCCCGTTATGGATGGCCCGGAGATATATCCAGAAGCCCACTACCACCACTATGGAAATAGCGGAGTGGCAGATCTGTATGTATATTACAATAACTCGCAAGGTGCTCCCAAACGAGGACACGTCTTTGAGATCAAATCTGAATCAGCAGTCCGCAATGCGACTGGCGCAAATGAAATAATCCGACAATTCAATCAACTGAGGGAGTTCTTCTTTTTAGGTAGTGAGTATGAGGTTCCCAATAGAATTGATTTCGAGTTATGCTTTCTTCCAACTCAATATAATATTAAACATATACTCAAAAATGAAGCCATGTACGCCACTACGGTCCACCACGAGCGTAGTCGAGAGAACTCACCGGATACCTCTTTTATCGATAGTGTACCCGTTGATCCCGATAATGTCAAACTGAAAGCACAGGTTACAATTCGTCCCCCTGACTCTGAAAGCGTTCATCCTTGTTATTTATTCAAGGGAAGTCGAAACTACCTGAATAATCCATTTGCATACAACTCTGAGGGTACTCCAGTAGAGTTTGACTCATATACGGAATATGTTAAGCATCAAAATGAGGCGCTGTACAGAAACTACTATGATGCTATCCAGTTGTTAGATCGGTAGATGAGAGTCGAGATTCGAATTTAGTGTTGAATGGACATAGGATCGTATGAGAAACCTCCACCTTTTGTACGTCTCCGTTGACGACTAATCTGTGCCGTCTGTCGAGATCGTCAATGTTGTCGGGATGATTACATACCGTCAGGAGTTAGATCTCCAAGCCTTAGCTGAGACATTTTCTGAGCGCGATGAAATTGCAGACCTTACATACGAACCAGCCGACAATCACTGGTTACAGACTCGATTTAATCCAGACGATTCGTATGTTGCCTTCTATCGGTCTGGCCGATGTTCTGTCGCTGGTGCGGATTCAGTTGAGCATTTCCACGAGATAGCAAACAGAGTGACAGCTGTCATGCGAGATCTGTTGGAATTTGATTACGAACCAGAGCTGGAAGTGAGTAATATCGTTGCGACGGCTGAGCTTGATCTAACAGTCTCATTAGAGATTTTGGCGGTTCACCTCGGGATGGAATCCGTTGAATACGAACCAGAGCAATTCCCCGCGCTGTTGTTCCGCGGTTCGGATCACACTATACTCTTATTCTCAAGTGGAAAGGTGGTCTGTACTGGTCTTACTGAGATCTCAGATGTATCGAATGCAATAGCTGAAATGGCTTCACGGATCGAATCAGTCCAGTAATTAGAGGTCGTCTTTAGAAAAGACCAGCTGTGTTCCGTTGTCCTCTAACCAGTGAGCGTGTTGTTGATACTCCGGATCATATTTTTCGACGAGTGACCAGAACTCGTCAGTATGGTTTTGCTCACGGAGATGGGCCAACTCGTGAATGACAATATAATCTACAACGTTTGAAGGGGCCATCATCAACCGCCAATTCAAACCGAGAGTTCCAGTAGTAGAACACGACCCCCATTTCGTCCGTTGATTTCTGACCTCGATCTTGTCGTACTCGACTCCCATCTCCTCGGCGAAGTGATTGGCCCGGTCCTCAAAGAGTTCCCGAGCTTTCCGCCGATAAAGAGTCTCCAAAGCCCGCTTGATAGAAGTCTGTTCCACATGGTGCTTTGCCAGCCGAAATTCGTTCTCTACAATTTGTGAAGCTGGCCGCTGTTCCACGACAATCTCGTACTTTTCCCCGAGATACGGAAATCGTTCTCCTTCTTCAAATTCCCGATCAGGGATTTGCTCACGATAGGTGTCGTACTTTCGCTTCTTTTCCAGAACCCACACGGCGTTCTCCTTGAGAAGCTCCTCGGGGTCCGTGGTAGAGTCTTCTGGAAGAACCACCCGAACCCCATGTAAATCCACATCAATCCGTGGTTGCGTTGCCTCGTCGCTCTGGCGCACCTCATAGGCGACGTTCTCCCCTTGAAGTGTGACCTTCCGGGGTGCCGTTTCAGGCATAGTTGTTCACGAGATAATTCCGGATCGCGTCTACGAGTGGGTCGTCAATGAGGTCGGGCCGGTTGTACTCAAGCGCGACCACATCGAGGATCAGCTCCTCTACATCTTGTTCGGTCGCCTTGTTCGTCTCCCACCCTGAATAGCCACGATCCACGCGATCCTCAAACTGATCGACAATAGAATCTGCTATGTCGGCGGCCTTCCCCCGTTCAAATTCCTCGTCAAGCTCCTCTGTTATGTGATTCTCAATAGCATATTTGGCACGTTCATCGGCGTCGTCTCCGGCTTCTTTCTCGACTTCAATGACTTCTTCTTCAACTGATTTGAGTGCCTCTACAGCCTCCGGATCAGCCACGTCACCGCCTTGCCAACGTTCAACAATTTCTGTCACCCGTTCGCTTAAACGCTGATAGCGCGGGTTCTGACCCGTTCTCGGATGAAGATGATCCTGAGTGGCGTGAGCGATTTGGGAGGCTTTCACGCCGGGATTGTCCAGCCCTTCTACGTCTTCGAGAAATTCCTCACCGAGCTTGTACGTAGGGAAGTCGTCGCGAATCTCCCCTACGTCCACGTTTTCGTTGATTATCTGGCGTGTCTTCTCCCGCATATCGTCTTCGGGGGCTTCCTTCCCCGAGGTCGTCCGTTCAAAGGCCACCTGAATACGGCTTAACCACTTGTACTGATCCTGAATCCCTTCCTCAATCAGCCGACCATCGGGGGCGACAGATTCGTAGAGGTTCTGGAGCCGGCGGAAGCCCTGTTTGAATTCGCGGCGTTCGGGGTGCTTGCTGATCCGTGAGACGGCGGCGTTCGTAGCCTCTTGGGAATCGTCTTTCGGGATCCCGTCGAAAATGTCCATAACCGTCGCTAACTGGTCAACGAGATCGTCGAATAGCTCTTCCTCGTCACGGGCCGCGTATGCCTTCGTCTCGGCGTCGTAGTCGAGGGCGTCGTCAATGTTCTCAAAGACCCCTTGGAAGTCCACGATCTCCCCGTTCTGTTTCCCATCCGCTGGCCGATTTGTCCGGGCAATCGCTTGGAGGAGATTGTGGTCTTTCAGGTTCCGGTCCAAATACATCGTCTTCAGGATCGGAGCGTCGAAGCCCGTTAGGAGCATATTGTGAACGACGAGAAGGCTCGGATCCTCGTCGGGTTCTTTGAAGCTTTCAACGATACTGTCGCGCTCCTCGGGGTCCGTGTGGAACTTCCGAATGAGTTCGGGATCGTCGTTGGTGGATGTATAGAGAACTTCGACGGCGTCCTCTCCCCGACGCTCTCGCAAGCGCTCGCCATACATCGCCGCTGATCGCCGGCTCGGAGTGACAACCATCCCCTTCCAGCCGTTTGGCGCGACCTTCTCCTGATAATGGGCGTCAATCTCTTCGACGGCCCGATCAACCCGAGGTTCGAGTTCGGCCATGGTCCGGCTGGTGACGTTATCCGAAATGAACTCTCGCTTCTCCTCGGTCGTCATCCCACGGAATTCCTGTTCGAACTTCTCATCAAGGGCGTCTTCCGAGACCTCCCACTCCATCTCGTGCCGGAGGGTGAAGTAGACCGGGAGAATGAGGCCGTCTTCGATCCCCTGTTTGACCGAGTACCGATGGAGATAGTCCTCGCCTTCGGGACTGAACTCGGTGAACGTGTTCCGGTCCTTCTCTCGCTCCCCTTCCCGCACCGGGGTTCCGGTGAAACCGAAGTGCGAACTGTTGGGGAGTGCGGCGTCGAGACGGCTTCCGAGGTCGGCCTCCATGAATCGGTGGGCCTCGTCGGACATGACGATCACCTCGTCGTTCCCTTGGGTATTCGGCTCCACATCTTGGAACTTCTGAATAGTCGTGAGAACCAGTTGGCTACTTCCTTCTTCGATCAGTTCTTGGAGGTGATCGATAGATTTGGCCTCTGTCCATTTAGCCAGCGAGAGGTTCGAAAGCTGGTCCCGCATTTGGCTGTTGAGCTTGTCCGTATCGACGATGATGAAGACTTGCGGGTTGCGGGCTACCTCGCTCCGAGAGAGAAGGTTCTCGGCGGCATAGAGCATTGTAAATGATTTGCCACTTCCTTGCGTGTGCCATATGAGTCCCCGGTCGTGGACACCCTCACGGACTCTGTCGAGGATCCTGTTGACCGCGTAGTATTGGGTGTATCTCGGAATGATCTTGGCGTCGCCACCGGCCCGCTTCTCGAAAAAGACGAAGTTCTTGAGGACGTCTACAAGAGTCGCGGGATTACAAAGGGCTTGGACGGCCTGTTTCATCGGATTGTCCTCGTCGGCGTACTGTTCGGGGGCCTCGTTCCACAGCTCGTAGAATTCGTCAGGGGCACCCACAGAGCCGTACCGGAACTCCATGGTGTCGGCGGCGACGTTGAACAGTCCGGGTATGAACATCCGGGGAACGTCTTCCTCGTACTGATGGAGGTCGCTGATGGCGTCGTAGTAGTCGTTGTCCTGAGCTACCGACTTCAATTCCATCGTGACGAGGGGGATCCCGTTGACGAAGAGAGTCACGTCCGGGCGAATGGTTGCTCCTCGGGAGACAGAGAACTGATTGACAGCGTGGAATCGGTTTGATTCTAAGAAGTCGTCCGGATCGAAGTCAATTAAGTCAACGTAGACCGTGTCGTTGCCGCCGCGGGCGTTCTCGATTCCAAATGTCTTGCCCTTACTGAGCAGTTCGTGGAAGTTCTGATTGCCTTCCAGTAGGTTCTCGTAGTCAAGCTCCCGACGGAGCGAGTTGAGGAACCGATCGACGTTGTCCTCGGTGATCTCCTCGTTGATTTCGATTATTTGCTCTTTCAGTAGGTTCCAGTAAATGACCTCGTTACTCCGGCGGTCGTACTTTCCGTCGAGAACGTTCGCACCTCGGCTTCCGTCTTGGCCATGTACTTCCCAACCGACGGCGTCAAGCCATGAAAGGAGGGACCGTTCGACGCCGCCTTCGTTGGGGACGCTAACCATGTTGGGCGATTTCGTCGGGCACCTCTATGTTATTGTCGGTTGTTCTGACTTTTCCAGAGAGAAGATCCTGTTGGAGGCCGCGTTTTAGACGGATGAGTTGGTCGTGATATTCTCTCTCTTTCTGAATCTGTTCGGTATGTGAATCGAGAATCTTGACGATTCGATTCTGTTCCTCACGAGAGGGTAAGTGGACTGGAACTTTTTGGAGATCCTCAAGATTTATTCCCTGTACAGCTTGACCTTTTGTATGGCGCTGGAAATAGTTATGCGGTGTTGAGCTTTCAAGGTAATACCGTATGAATTCCGGATCTGCTCCATCTACTCTTATCCGAGCAGTATCCTGAGTGAGGTTCCCGCCTTCTAACTCTGCTGGCACAAAGCCCATTCGTCCTACCGTACCGCGAATAGTAAAGAGTAGATCCCCTTCATTGAGTTCTGCTCTGTCATACTTTTCATGTATTTCAGGATCTGTATGAAGTAGATCGTCTGTCTGTACCTCCCCATTAGTAATGTTCTCTACCTTGACCACCGGTACTCCTCCGGGATAGTGGTCACCCGGTTTCACTATTCCATAAGTGATTGAGGCGTCGTCCGCGACAATATCTTCTAAGGGGAGAACATTCCATCCTTTCGGGGCCGACCCATACTTTGTTTCTTGATAGGTATTGTCTCCAGTCGATCGGAGTTGGCCGTCAGAATCTACACCATAGCGGAAAATATCCTGTATTAAGCCGCTTTTGACTTCCTCTCTCTTGGAAATGATTTCCTTAGTCTTCTCAATCGCCCGGTCAACCGTGTAGAGTACGGTGACGATCTTGCGCTGTTCAGAGAATGGCGGAAGAGAAATATCTAATTCGCGTCGAAATACACTAAACGGAACACGCTGGCGTCCAGTTGAACCACGCATTCGTGAGACAGCATAGTTGTGAACTGGATACGATTTGGCAAGATAGTACAGGAACCAAGGATTGATTTGATCCGTTTTTGGGGAGAGTACGGCGTATTCTGTTGATCCGATCCCAACTGTAGTGTCCATCCTCGGAACAAACGCCGCTTTACCGTTTTCTGTACACGGAGTAATTCGAGCGAATAGTGTATCGCCAGTTGTGAACGTCTTCCCACTATACTCGGAAGCATTTCTTTTTCCGAAGTATTCGGGCCATGGAAGCTCTGTGTCGAGAGCGTCCATTTCTATGTAGGTGTTCGGTTCTGAGTCCGGTTTCGGGTTCGGATTCACGTCGTACACATCGGAACCATTGATAAGTTCCCATCCTTCCGGCACCTCACCCCAAAACCGACTCTCTCTAATCTCTATTTCCTCGCTCTCCGCGTCGGTAGACTCAGCAAATTCGTCCAACGTAGCTTCTTCACTCATAATCCAATACCTCCATGTGTTGGCTTATTTGAGACTCAATCTCACCTCGTTCTGCCTGTAGCTCTCTCAACCTCGCCAGTTCTTCCTTAACGTCTATCTCTTCTTCAGGCTCGGTCGTATCGACGTACAGAGCAATATTGAGGTTGTGGTCGTTCTCCCGAATCTCATCCAACGAAACAGTTCGACTCACACGTTCCTCGGTTGTCCACCCACGGAAGTTCTCAACAATGTGGTCAAGCCCATCCTCCGTTAGTTCATTCTGGTTTGAGAGTTCCTTGTAGAAATCCTCATCGGCGGCGTGGATGAACTGGACCTCGTTCTCCCGTTCCTCTGGCTTTTCCGTATTCAACACGAGAACGGCTGACGGGATCGAATTGTTCTGGAACAGGTTCTCGGGGAGTCCGACAATTGCCTCCACCATATCGTTCTCCAACATTGCCTTTCGATAGCGGCTCTCGTGTTTTCGGAATAGGACCCCATGTGGGACAACAATAGCCGCCTTGCCTCCGGATCCATCTTTTTCAGGAACCTTGAGTTGTTTTGCGATGTGTTGAATGAATGCGTAGTCACCACGATCTGCTCGGGGAAGCTTCTCGTGCCAGTCGAACCGGTTATAGGGATCGTCCTGTAGCTCGTCTTTCGCCCAATCCGCCGAGAAGGGGAAGTTAGCAAGAACCCGATCGAACCGAGTGAGTTCGTTTTCGTCCTCATTAGTGAACGCTGGCTTCGAGAGTGAGTCCTCACGTTCGATGGTTCCGTTTAGCCCGTGAATGGAGAGATTCATCTTCGCGATCGCGGCAATGTCCGGGTTAATCTCTTGTCCGGAGAATCGGAGTTTCTCGGGGTCGCCACTTTGCTCCTCACGGTAGTAGCGGGCCACCTCAATGAGCATTCCCCCGGATCCGACCGTTGGGTCGTGGAACGTTTGACCGTCCTCAAAGTCGTCTACGAGCCGCACACAGAGGTTGACGATATGCGGGGGTGTGAAGAACTGGCCGCCCGATTTCCCTTCTTCTTCGGCAAACTGACGAACGAGGTCCATGTACGCTTCTCCGAGCATATCCGGAGGGATACTGTCCCGGTCGAGGTCGTGTGTGGAGAGGTGTTCGACCAGCTTCCCAAGTCGATCGTCGTCAAGGGCGTCGGCGTCGATATAGTCGGCTCGGAAGACACCTTGTAGCTCGGGGTTCGCGTCGGTGACGGCGTCGAAAGCCTCGTTCAGCGCTTGGTCAACGTTGTCGCTGACGCTCCGGAGGTCGTCCCACAGATAGCCTTCGGGAACAACGGGAACGTCGTAGAGCTTCGGGCGTCGGGCGAGGTCTTCGTCACCGTACTTCTCGACGTTCTTTTCGTATTGCTTCTCGTATTCGTCCGAGATCGCCTTGTAGTAGACGAGCGGGAGAATGAACTCTTTGTAGTCAGTCGGATCGACGGCGTCTCGAATTATGTCGGCACATTTGAAGAGGTGAGAATCGAGGTCGGGGAGTGACAGCGACATAGAGGAGTAGTATGTTCAGGGGGTCATATCTCCTGTGGTGTAGTTGAGAGTAAGGTAGGTAGATAGTCGAAAAATTAGGACAGGGAGAATAAATCAGAGAGTAACTGTTAGGTAGCGGTATACGTTTAAAATATACTAATGAACAGATTACTTCCAAAACTTCTCTGGATCGGAGGATACAATTACATCTTTGCTGTCAATTGATCCAATACTAAAATTTTGTTTGGGGGTATTTATTTCTCTTAGACTAATAGATCTGTCTGAAAACCCAACAGGACGGATCTCCGTTGTAATGTTATCGCACTTGAAATACTGTGTATCTGAATCGGATGTTCCACCTTTGCGACTTCTAAGATAGAATCTGTTTCCATTTTGCCACTCTCTTAACCACCGCTCATCGTAGTAGACACGCTCCATTTCACTTGCTTCCTTAAGCCTGTCAAGCAGTTTTGAATCCATAACTCCCATTCTATAATAACAATTAATTAATTTTACCCAACAGTATCTTATAGATAATATCGAATCTCATACATTCCGCCACGGTGCGCTTTTCAGGTTCGAGTAGCCGTATTATAGTCGGATTTGCTCGCTCCAAACTTTTATTGTCAATACATATCTATGAATGCGTATGCCTTACCTCCAGAAGAGTACTGACCCAACAACCTTGATCAATAAAGAAAATAAGCCGAATCTGAGCTGTTCGGTTCCCTTTCGGCATGTGATCGAATCATTTCCAGAGCAGTTCCCAATTCCGGCCTCAATCATCAAACTTGGGTTACTGACAAGGCACTTAGAGGCTGAATCAGAGAGATATGAAGTTGATACCATGAATATAGATATTGAGTCTACCTCAACTACCGTTGTCCCACCACAGACATTGGCGCGGATAAGATGGTTATTATCTAATTATACTTCAGATTTGACTGACCCTGAAAAGGATAGAATCGGTGATCTGTGTTCAGCGTCCGGACTAAATCGACCACCAGAGATGGGATCTGATGATATACAAGAGATCAAGGCTACTTCAAAGACTGCTATTGATAGTGCCATATTCGACCTACAGAGTTCGAAAAATTTCGAATGTGAATACTGTGGAGATGAGTATGACTCTATAGCGGCATTAAATGGTCATCTCGCAAATTGTGATGATTATGAGAAGGAATACACCTGTAGCAAGTGCGGTGAGTCATTTTCAACAAAGCGTGGATTGAAAAAGCATAAAAAAGAGGATTGCGAGGAGAACCAATCATCTGAAAGCTCATCTAAAAAACGACCTTCGTTTGGTAAAGAAATTAGAAAAGATAGGGGTTCTGAACGTGTTTCTGGACGAAGCCCATTCGCAGATCCGAAGAAACTGAAGGATACCGGCCTCCATCAGGGAGGGGGATAATTGTCTACCGTTAGGAATGAACCTCTCACTACCACCCTCCCTCAAATTGAATCGTAAATTCGTATTGCTGTAATAATCGCTTGAGTTCTCGCTGTTTTTGTCCAGAGCTTAGGTTGACCTCAAGATAATACCCTCCAGCAATTTTCCGAGGTTGCTTCATCTGCTTCCCTTCAAAGCCGGTCTCTTCATGGATGATAGGACGTGTCTTTCCCGGTATGTACGGAAGTGGTTCAATTTTAGAAATGAGATTGTGATTTTCCATTAGATAATTAACGGCTTCAATAAACGCGTCAACCTGTTTTGACGCACCGAACTCCGCAAGCTCCTTCTCCCCATCAAAGACTGTAATCTGGTAAGACGCGTTGGAGTCCGTACCATTTTCTTCAACTATAGCTTGAGGTGGTTCTTCTAAGCCGTCTCGGTCAGGTGAATCTCCGTCACTATTGATTTCATTCTCAATATCACCGATTAGACGGTCAATCATCTCCTTTGCTTGAGACTCCGTCTGGGGAGTGATCTTCCCCGAAACCCGTTCAGAGAACAGTTCCGCAACTTCCGTCGCTAAATCATCCTTCTCTCTTTCAAGTGTCGTCCGTGCTTCGCGGAGTTCCTTGATTCGGTTGAGAATCTTTTCCCACTCGTTGCTCTGGATTGCGTCCTTGGTGAATGCTCTTAGTGTTGTGACCCTCTCAGGAAGACTCTGGAGGCCCGTTCTTCCGAGCGTATTCACGTTGACTTTGGTTTCAATCACTTCTCGCCGGTAGAACTCGTATTCTTTTCCGTTCGTGAGGATACCCAAATTCACGTCTTCGTTCTTGAGATAGGCTTCTAACTGCTCTCTGTGCTTGTCCGTAAGCGACGTGTCTACGCCTTTGGCTTCGAGGAAGGCAACGGGAGTGCCGTCCAGTATCAGAGCGTAATCGACCTTGTAGGTCTTCCCAAAGGCTTCTACAGAGTATTCCAGTTGGGTGTTATCGGGGATCGTCCAGTCGAGAAGGTCGAGAAAGTCACGTAGAACGGCGGCTTTCGTATTGGCCTCATCCATCTGTGGGGCCGCCTCAATAGTCGCTTGAGCGTGATCGACGTAGTCTTTCACCGCGTCCTCATCCATAGATGGTCGTAGTTCAGACGGTTATCATATCAAAGTATTCGATAGGAGGTGGAAAACTCTCTGAACCTTCGGTGACCCTTGCGGCACAAAGGCGCTGTTTTATATCGGGTGGTATCCTGTGTATTAGGTGAGAACCGGTATAGGTCCCATCCTTCAGTTCGCGCCCGAAGATCGCAATTGGGTCTGAGGGCGCTTGTGGAGGCTGAGACGCGGGTTCGATTCTCGCACCCGGACCTTCTCACGACGACCGCAGGGAGGAGTGACAAGGCCGGAAGGCGAAATTGAATCACGCGAGACGAGCGGAGCGAGTCTCGCCTCGGGTTCGATTCTCGCACCCGGACCTTCTGGCGGCGAGCGACACTCCGAGCCGCGAGGCTTCGCGGAGAACCGAAGCGGAGAGGTCGCCTGGCTAGAACGCGACGCGCTCGCCGTCTTCGGGGACCGCCACGCCCTCCGTCTCCGACCGGAGCTCCTCGCGCGAGAGCAGACAGTGGTTGATCGCCTCCATGTGGACCACGGCGACCGCCGCGTCGGTGGCCTCGCGGACGGCGGCGACGTCGTCGACGCCCATCGTGATCGGCGGCCCCTGATTGAACCGCGCCTCGCCGCCGTTGAGCACGACGGCGTCCGGCTCGAACCGGTCCAGCGTCTCCGCGACGGGCTCGTACCAGACCGTGTCGCCGGCGACGTACAGCGTCTCGTCGCCGTCGAGGACGAAGCCGGAGACGGGACCCATCTTCTCGGCCAGTTCCCCGTGGCCGTGGCGACCGGGGGTCCGGTGGAGGTCGACGCCCGCGAACGACGCCGCGTCCTCGACGGGTCGCACGTCGGTGAACCCCTCGTCGACGAACGCGTCGGCCTCGCTCGGCTGGCAGAACACCGGGACGTCCGGATCGAGCGCCTCCGTCGCCGCGTCGTCGAAGTGGTCCGGGTGGCGGTGGGTGACGATCACCGCGTCGTGCGACAGGTCGACGTCGGGCATCGGGACGAGCGGGTTCGCGCGGTCGTTCGGCGTGTCGTCGATGGGCGGCAGCGCGCCCCGAGACGCGAACAGCGGGTCGACGAGGAAGGTGCTCCCGTTCACGGTCGCGAGGACGGTGGCGTTGCGGACGAGAGTGACGCTGAGGTCGGGGGCGGACATACGGGTCCGTTCGGCGAGCGCGCGGTTGTGGCTTGCGGCGGGACAACGCCCCCGCGGCGGCGCTCGAAGGTCCGGAGAAGCCCGAGCGCCAACCGGGCCGGCTCTGAGCGGACGGAGATGGCGCCCTCGGAGCGGGAGAACCGTCGGCCTAGCCACCGCGACGCGACCGTCAGCACCACGTGGCCGTCGGCCGGAGTGGCGGTTCGATAGGCCGCGCCAAAATCCGTTCACGGCGCCGGAGTCGCCCGAACTGTTCGCGTAACGCACCGTGTATTTATGTGCCGGACGGGCGTCGTGTCCCCCGTCATGTACGGACGTGAGTCGCCGTGAGACGCCGGAATCGTATCCGAGCGGGAACCGGGGCCGACGCGGGCGGTCTCGCGGGCCGCAGGCGGCGCGACGGACCGCCGCTCAAGGAGGGGTTCGAGCACGACATGGGCGACCGGGAGGCGGACGCGACTCACTGCGTCTCTGGCTCGTCGGTGCGCGACGAGGCCCGATGACCGCCGAACGCGACGCGGACGGCGGCGGCACCGGCGAGGCCGCCGCCGATCGACCCGACACCGGCGACGACGACACCGACACGATGCGCGGGCGGGCCGGCGAGAGCCGGGTGAAGCTGTGGCTCCTGTTGCGCGCGGACCGGATCGTCGTCGCCGGGGTTCTGACAGTCCTCGTCTTCGCCGCGACGGTCGCGATCGCCGCGGGGATCTCGCCGTCGCTCGCCGGGAAGGTCGAGGCGAAGGACCCGATCGAGACGCTGTTCTCGGCGATGATCACGGCGATCGTCACCGGGGCGACGCTCGTCGTCACGATCGGCCAGCTCGTGCTCACGCAGGAGAACGGGCCGCTCGGCGACCAGCGCGACCGAATGGACGGCTCGCTCGCCGTCCGGGACAGCGTGGCGGCGCTCCTCGGTTCGCCGGCGCCGACGGACCCTGCCGCGTTCCTCGACGCGCTTCTCGGCGCCGCGTCGGACCGCGCCGACGCACTTCGGGAGTCTGTACGCGACCGCGGCGCGGACGGGTCCGGCGAGGCCGACCGCCGCGACGAGCCCGCCCTCCGGGAGGATGTCGACGGACTGGCGTCGTCGGTCGGCGAGAGCGCCGACGCCGTGCGCGACCGGCTCGACGGCGCTCGGTTCGGCTCGTTCGACGTGGTGTTCGCCGCCCTCGACTTCCCGTACGGCCGCGAGATATCGCGCGCGGAGCGCGTCGCCGCCGACCACGGCGAGTCGCTCACCGCCGACGAGCGCGACCTCCTCGGGGACCTGACGGAGGCCCTGTCGCTGTTCGGTCCCGCCCGCGAGCACGTGAAGACGCTGTACTTCCAGTGGGCCCTGATCGACCTCTCGCGACTGATCCTGTACGCCGCGGTGCCGGCGCTGGTCGTCGCGGGCGCCATGGTCGCGGTCGTCGACGTCGGGACGTTCCCGGGGCGCACGCTCGGGGTCGACCACCTCACGCTGGTCGTCGCGGGCGCGTTCGCGGTCACGCTGCTCCCGTTCTCGCTGTTCGTCTCCTACGTGGTCCGCGTCCTCACCCTCGCGAAGCGGACGCTCGCCATCGGACCGCTGGTGCTGCGGGACACGGAGTAGGCGAGCGCGGCCGCTCTCCGGGGGAGGAATGTCGCCCGCAACACTAACGACCGGTCTCATCTCCGGCGGCGTGCCGCGTCGACCGGGAAACCCTCGTGGCGGGCGGTCGCCTGCGCGGCGACGGGCGGGTCGCGTCAGCGACCGGATGTGACGCGCCTGGGTTCTCCGCGCTGTCATCGCTCCCATCGGGGAGTACTCGGGCGGGGACTGAGGGCGCGCGTCCGACGATAGCCGGCGGACGCGTTTAAAAGGTCCGCCGCGCGCTCAGTCGTCCTGCTCGGTGCCGGCGACGATCACGGCGCCGCTCTCGTCGTCCTGCCGCTCCGACACGGAGACCGGGTCGATCCCGCGCCGGGAGGCGTCGAACTCCGAGAGCAGGTAGACGAGGCCGGCGAGCAGGAGCGCGCCGAACGGGAGCAGGGCGAGCGGCGTTACCCGGGTGACCCCCCAGACGACGAGCAGGAGGACGACCACGGCCGCGACCGTGACCGCGTAGTAGATCTGCGTGCGGACGTGGTCGATCAGGTCGGCGCCGGTGAACGTCGCCGAGAGGACGGTCGTGTCGGAGATCGGCGAGCTGTGGTCGCCGAAGATGGCGCCCGAGAAGATGACGCCGACCATCGCCGCCACGAGCGTGTGGCCCGCCGCGCCGCCGCCGCTGATCTCCCACGCGATCGGGATCGCGATCGGGGTGACGATCCCCATCGTCCCCCACGAGGTGCCGGTCGAGAACGCGATGAGGCCGGCGACGACGAACACGAGCGCCGGCAGGAGGGAGGCCGAGACGGAGCCCACGGCGACGTTCGCGACGTAGGCGCCGGTGCCGAGCGCGTCGATCGCCTCGCCGATCCCCCACGCGAGCACGAGGATGGAGGCCGCGGTGAGCATGATCCCGAACCCGTCGATCGTGTACTCGGTCGCGTCGCCGACCCCGAAGATGTCGTAGGCCCGTCCGAGGACGAACCCGCTGGCGACCATCGCGAACGAGCCGATCATCAGCGCGACCTCGTAGGAGGCGTTGAGCGCGGCGTCCCACAGCCGCCCGCCGGCCGCGCCGAACTCGCCGGCGAGGAGGTCGCCGCCGAAGCCGACCGGCGAGAACTCGCCGGACCACAGCGCGGTCCCGATCGTCACGGCGATCAGCACCGCGACGGGCACGAAGAAGTTGGCGAGCCGCGGCGTCGACGCCGGGGGATCGCCGAGCTCGCCGGCGACGTCCTGCATCGGCACCGCCTCGTCTCGGGTCACCTTCCCGGCGGTCCACGACCGGTGTTCGGCCGTGAGCATCTCGCCGTAGTCGCGGCCCGAGCCGACGATCAGGAGGACCATTACGATCGCGAGGATGGCGTACATATTGAACGGGATCGAGGAGACGAACACCTCGAAGGTGCCGGGCCGGTTCGCCGCCGCGACCCCGGCGGAGTCGTACCCCTCGGCGATGAGCGAGAGTTGGAACGCGACCCACGAGGAGATCCCCAGCGTCGCCACCGGCGCGGCGGTGGAGTCGACGATGTACGAGAGCTTCTCGCGGGAGATCCGGAGGCGGTCGGAGACGTCCTTCATCGCCGACCCCACGATCGCGGTGTTCGCGTAGTCGTCGAAGAAGAGGACGATCCCGAGCCCCCAGGCGACGAGCCCGGCCTGTCGCTGGGAGTCGAGGCGGTCGAGCGCCCAGTCGCGGACCGCGGCGGTGCCGCCGAGGTTCCACACCATGGCGACGCCGGAGCCGAGAAGCAGGGTGAACACGAGGATCGTCGCCTGAAACTCGTCGGAGACCGCCGCGACGATCCACTCGAACGTCTGGACGATCCCGAGCCCGCCGGTGACGATGACGGCCCCGGACCAGATGCCGAGGAACAGCGAGAGCACCGCCTTCCGGGTGATCACCGCGAGGACGATCGCGAGCAACGGCGGGGCGACGGACAGCGCTCCGAAGTCGGTCATGGCCACCACCACTCACGCGAGAGTATTTAATACCTCCCCGACACGAGAGTTGACGTATCACCGGAAATATAACTTATAGGCGAATTTACATAGCTGTATATTGGCTGTGAGCGACCGTTCGTCGATCTGTGATCGCTCTCGACGATGGATCGTCGACCGGCTCGGTCGACGCTACGACGGCGGTCACCGCCCGCGACCGGCGGAATCGGCGCGTATCCGAACGCACTTACGTCCCTGTGACCGACCCACGCGCAATGTCTGTACGAGTCGGCATCCTCGGCGCCACCGGCGCCGTGGGTCAGCGGTTCATCCAGTTGCTCGACGATCACCCGACGTTCGACCTCGCGGCCGTCACCGCGAGCGCGGACAGCGCCGGGAAGACGTACCGCGAGGCCGCCAAGTGGCGCGTTGACACGCCCATCCCGGAGAGCGTCGCGGAGATGACGGTGACGGAGACGACGCCCGCGGGGATCGCGGACGACGACGTCGACCTCCTGTTCTCCTCGCTCCCCTCGGGAGTCGCCGCCGAAGTCGAGCCCGCCTTCCTGGAGGAGGGGTACGTCGTCTCCTCGAACTCCTCGAACGACCGCATGGCGGCGGACGTCCCGCTCACGATCCCGGAGATCAACCCCGGCCACCTCGACCTGATCGAGGTCCAGCGCGACGAGCGGGGCTGGGACGGCGCCCTCGTGAAGAACCCGAACTGCTCGACGATCACGATGGTGCCCACCCTCGCGGCGATCGACCGGTTCGGCCTAGAGAGCGTCCGCGTCTCCACGCTACAGGCGGTCTCAGGCGCGGGCTACTCCGGCGTCACCTCGATGGAGATCCTCGACAACGCCATCCCGCACATCGGCGGCGAGGAAAACAAGATGGAGACGGAGTCGCGGAAGCTCCTCGGCGAGTTCGACGGCGCGGAGGTCAACCTCCACGAGGCCGACGTCGCCGCCTCCTGTAACCGGATCCCCACCCTCGACGGTCACTTGGAGAACGTCTTCGCCGAGTTCGCCGAGGACCCCTCGGCCGCGGACCTCCGCGAGGCGATGCGCTCGTTCGAGGGCGTCGGCTCGCTCCCGAGCTCCCCGGACCAGCTCATCAAGGTGTTCGGCGAGGACGAGCCGGAGCGCCCGCAGCCCCGCCTCGACCGCACGTACGCGGACGGGATGGGCATCGTCGCCGGCGGCGTCCAGTCGACCGACGCCGGCGCGAAGTACAACTGCCTCGCACACAACACGATCCGCGGCGCGGCGGGCGCCTCGCTGCTGAACGGCGAGCTGCTCGTCGAGGAAGGGTACGTCTAAGCGAGCCGACCCGCGACCGTCAGAAACTTACTTCTCCGCGTTCCGCTCCCGACGCTATGTCAGAGACGACCCTCGAACGGTCCCTCCGCAGGGGCGTCGCCGTGCTCCTCGTCCCGCTGTCCGGCGCGACGACCCTCCCCGAATTCGTCGAGTCCGCGCTGCCCGGAATCTCGAACGTCCTCGGCGCCGCGCTGTTCGTCGCGGCCGTCGCGTACCTCGTCGTCAGCGTCGGCGGACAAGTGGTCTCGGCGGCCGACACCCCGCTGTAGTCGAACGGCGAAGCGAGGGACCGGCGGTCGCCTCCGGCGACCGAAGGCTTCAACAGCCGCGTCTCGGATTCGGCTCACATGGTGGACAAAGACGTCGTTCGTCGGGGCTACGACGCGCTCGCGGAGACGTACGCCGCCGACCGCGGTCGGGAGGGTCGCGGGAGAGCGATCCTCGCTCGGTTCCGCCGGTCGCTGCCCGAGTCGGCGCGCGTCCTCGACGCGGGGTGCGGGCAGGGAGCACCCGTGTTGCGCGACCTGAGCGCGTCTGCGACCGCGACCGGGCTGGACGTCTCCCGAACGCAGTTGGAGTTGGCCGCCGAGAGCGTTCCGGACGCGTCGCTCGTGCAGGGCGACGTGGCCGCGCTCCCCTTTCGCGCCGATTCCTTCGACGCGGTGACGGCGTACCACTCGCTGATCCACGTCCCGCGGGACCAGCGCCGACGGGTCCTCGAGGAGTTCGCTCGCGTGCTCGTCGACGGCGGACGGCTGCTCCTCTCGGAGGGAACGGACGAGTGGGCGGGGACGAACCCGGACTGGCTCGACACCGGCGTCGAGATGCAGTGGTACATCGCCGGGGCCGCCCGGACCCGCGAACACCTTCGAGAAGCGGGCTTCACCGTCGAGGCCGAGCGGGAGGCCGCCGACTCTCTAGACGACGGGAACGAGGGGCGGTGGACGTTCTTCGCCGCGGAGCTGGGGAGGTAGGCGGAGCGAACGGAACCTCACTTCCCTTCGAACTCCGGCTCGCCGTCGCCCATGAACGCCGTGACGCCCTCCATGAGGTCGTCCGTGTTCATCACGTGGCCGAAGCCCATCGCCTCCACCTCCAAGCCCGCCTCGCCGTCGGTGCGGCCGGCGTGCATCGCGCGCTTCGTATACTTCTGGGCGATCGGCGGGCCGGCGGCGAGCGACTCGGCCAGCTCGCGCCCGCGCTCGGCGAGTTCCTCGCCGGGGACGACCTCGTTGACGAAGCCGTAGTCGGCCAGCGTCTCGGCCTCGTAGCGCTCGGCGGTGAAGATGATCTCCTTCGCGCGCCCCTCGCCGACGATCCGGGCGAGGCGCTGCGTACCACCCCAGCCCGGGAGGAGCCCGAGGTCGTGCTCGGGCTGGCCGAGCTCGGAGCGGTCGGAGGCGATCCGCATGTCGGCCGCGGTGGCGAGCTCCATCCCGCCGCCGAGGCAGTAGCCGTCGATGGCGGCGACGACGGGGCTGTCCGACGCCTCTAGCTTCCCGAACGTCTGCTGCCCCTGCCGCGAGAGCTCGACGGCGCTTATCGGCTCCGCGCCGCCGGCGGCCATGCTCTGGACGTCGGCGCCGGCCGAGAAGGCGCGGTCGCCGGCGCCGGAGAGGAGGATCGCCCGTACCTCGTCGTGCTCGTCGAGCCGGTCGATCGCGTCCGCGAACTCGTCGAGCAGCTCCCCGCTGATCGTGTTCATTCGGTGCGGGCGGTCGATCTCGACGTGACCGACCCGGTTCTCGACGGCGACGTTGAGCGTGTCGTAGTCCGCGAGCGCGTCGTCGCCCTCGGCGTCTTCCCCGTCGTCGGTCCCGCCGTGGAACCCGCCCGCCTCGGCGGCCTCGCGCAGGTAGTCGGTCGCCTCGTAGCGCGCCTCGCCGGTCTCCTCGCGGAGGTCGTCGAGGACGTCGACCAGCTCGTCGAGCCCCTCGCCGTCGGCCAGCTTCGCGGGGCCGTCGGGGAAGCCGGCACCGAGCATCACGGCGCGGTCGATGGCGGGCGCGTCGGCGACGTCGTTCCCGATCAGCCCGGCGACCTCGTTGGCCATCACGGCGAGGAGCCGCTTCCGGACGTCCCCGTCGATCGCGTCCGAGGGGATCTGCGCGCCCTCGCCGTCCTCGTAGTCGTAGAAGCCCGAGCCGGTCTTCTTCCCGAGCGTCTCCGCCTCGACCTTCTCGACGAGCAGCGGGCAGGGGCGGTACGCCTCGCCGAGGGTCTCGTGCATGTAATCCAGCACGTGGTACCCCACGTCGATCCCGACCTGGTCGGCGAGCTCGAACGAGCCCATCGGGAGCCCCATGTCGAACTTCGTCGTGGAGTCGACCGCCTCCATCGTGGCGTCGCCGGACTCGACGATCCACGCCGCCTCGTTCATCAGCGGGACGAGGATTCGGTTGACGATGAAGCCGGGGCTGTCCTTCCGGACGCGGACGGGGGTCTTCCCCATCGACTCCGCGAGCCCCTCGATCAGTTCGAGGGTGTCCTCCGAGGTGTGCTTCCCGGAGATGACCTCGACGAGGTCCATCCGGACCGGCGGGTTGAAGAAGTGCATCCCGCAGAAGCGCTCGGGCCGGTCGGTGACCTCGGAGAGCTCGGTGATCGAGAGGCTGGAGGTGTTGGTGACGAAGACGGCCTCTTCGGGCGCGTACTCGACGACCTCGTCGTACACGTCCTTCTTGATGGCCATCTTCTCGGGGACGACCTCGACCACCACGTCGGCCTCGGCCAGCGACTCCTCGAGGTCGACGTACGCCTCGACGCGGTCGAGCGCCGCCTCGGCCTCGTCGTCGCCGATGCGGTCCTTCTCGGCGAGCTTGCCGAGCGACCACTCGATCTGGTCGTAGCCGTCCTGGACGAACTCCTCTTCGATGTCCCGCAGCGCCACGTCGTAGCCGGCGAGGGCGGCGACCTCCGCGATGCCGTGGCCCATATTTCCGGCACCGAGCACCGTCACGTGCTGGACGTCTTCCAGTTGCATACGGCAACGGTCGGAACCGTCATGGTTGAACGTTTCCATCTTCCAAACGGGAAACCCAAGGTAAGTTTATATCGGGTCCGACCCGCGGGCCGACGGGGTCGTCGAGAGCGTAACCGCGGCCGCGACCGAAACGGTCGGGTGGCTCCGGCCCGAACCCCGGACCGATGGACGACCGAGTCGCGGCGACCCTGCGGGAGGACCCGACGATGGCGGCGCTTATCGACCGACACGGTCGGCTCGCGATCGAGCCCGCGGCCGACGAGTTCGCGCGCCTCTGCACCTCGATCGTGAACCAGCAGCTCTCGACGGCCTCCGCGGCGGCCATCCGCGAGCGGTTCCTGGACGTCCTCGGCGGCGACCCGACGCCGGACCGCGTGCTCGCGGCCGACGAGGGCGCCCTGCGCGAGGCCGGGCTCAGCGGGACGAAGGTCGAGTACCTGCGCGCGACGGCCGAGGCGTTCCGCGACGGCGACCCCGACCTGACCCGCGAGGGGCTGGCCGACGCGAGCGACGAGGCGGCCGTGGGCCGGCTCACCCAGATCCGCGGCGTCGGCGAGTGGACCGCGCGGATGTACCTGATCTTCGCGCTCGGACGCGAGGACGTGCTCCCGCTCGGCGACCTCGCGGTGCGGAAGGGGATCGAACAAGTGTACAACGATGGGGCGGAGCTGACTCGGGGAGAAATGCGGGAGATCGCCGAGGCGTGGCGCCCGTACCAGAGCTACGGGACGCGGTACGTCTGGGCCGAGTACGAGTCGTGAGCTGTTGCCCCCGGTTCGACGGTGGATCGTTCAAACGTCCCAGCCGCTCGCTTATAAATAGGTGATTGCGGAGTAACGGTGAACACTTCCAAAGTCCCAGCCGTGAGGACTCGCGGGACCGCCGGAAGACGGTCCTGCTCGCTCACTTCGTTCGCTGCGCGTGCTGCGACTTCCGTGCTCCCGCTCGCTTCGCTCGCGGGACCGCGACCGCCCCGCACCTCACGCCTCCCCAGCCTCGTCGGTCGCCTGCGGCGACCGACTCCCTCGCGGTCTCCTCGCGGTCGCCGGTGGCGACCGCTCGGAGGCGCACCACCGTGATTCCTTAAATAGTCGACCGCGAACCCGTCTACTCCTCCTCTTCGAGGATCTCGCCGGCCTCGGTGCGCTCCGTCTCGTCGGTGTCGGCGCGCCGTCGGACGTCGACGCGGTAGTCCGTGAGGATGTCGCGGCCGAGGAGGAGCGGGTACTCCATGTGGCCGCGGTCCTCGACGCTGGCGGTGACGGTGTGCTGGTTCCCGCCGATACCGATCACGAGGTCGACGACGGGGCGGGCCTTCCCGCCCTTCACGCTGCCCGACTTCACGCGCGTCATGCTCTTGATCGGGCCGGCGCCGATCTCGGCGGCGAGCTGGGTGTCGATGCTCGTCCGGGTCGCGCCCGTGTCGGACTTCGCGAGCGCCTGCGTGGAGCCGGAGGTGCCGGTGACGACGACCTCCTCGATGTAGCCGATGTCGGGCTGTTCGGTCGGGCTCGGCTTCGGGGCGGGCGCGCAGGAGGGCCGCGAGTCGTCGAGCGTGGCCGCGATGCGCTCGACCTCGTCGTCGTCGACCTCGCCGCCGACCGTCTCGATAGCGAGCCGCGCGATGTGGGGGGCGGGGCTCGTGCCGGTCGCCTCGTAGAGCCCTTTGAACCCGGCCGTCGGGTTCACTTCGAGGACGTACCAGCCGTCGTACCCCTCGACGAGGTCGACCCCGGCGTAGTCGAGGTCCATCACGTCGGCCGCGTACAGCGCGGTCTCGGCGGCCTCCTCGGGCATGTCGTCGGTGGCGTCCTCGACCGCGCCGCCGAGCGCGACGTTGGTGCGCCAGTCGCCCTCGGGCGCGTAGCGGTACATCGAGCCGACGATCTCGTCGCCGACGATGTACACGCGCAGGTCGCGGTGCTCCTCGTCGTCGCGGTCGATGAGCTTCTGGAGGAACGCCTGCCGGTTCCCCACCTTCGGGTTCACCCGCTCGGTGAGGTCGACCTTCCACGTGCCGCCGCCGTGCGTCCCGATCGCGGTCTTGTAGACGCCGACCTCGCCGAAGCGCTCGCGCCCCTCGTTGAGCCGGTCGTTCGAGAGTGCGAGCAGCGCGTCGGGCACGCGGATGTTCCAGTCCGCGAGCGTCGCCGCCGTCGCGAACTTGTGGATCGACGCGAGCACGGCGTTCGGCTCGTTCAGCATCGGCCTGATGCGCTCGAACGTCGTCGCCAGCCCGAGCAGTTCGGCGGGCTGGTCGGTGTTCGACAACAGCAGGCGGTTCGCGATGACATCGACGGCGGGCTCCACCGAGACGTCGCCGTCCTCGACGCTGATCGCGGCGTTTTCCTCGCGGAGCCAGACGGGCTCGTGCCCCAGGTCTTCGACCGCGTTGCAGATCGCCTTCGTTTCCTTGCTGTTGTGCAGCGACAGCACTCCCACCCGGACCGGGTCCGAACTCATGCCCACACCTGCGTGGCCCCGGGTAAAAGGTCGCCCGATCGGTGAGGGTCGGCGGCGACAGGGCGAAGACATCGACCGGGGACGCGCACGGTTATTGCTCCGGCGACCGAACGCGGACGCGTGACCGCTATCGTCAGGGCGTTCGCTCGACGCCGCGCGAGGGTGTTCTGCACCGCACGTCGCGCCGACGGCGGTGGGACCGCCGACGCGCTCGAGGCCCTCGTCGGCGAGGTGCGCGCGGACGAGACCGACCCGGCGGAGAGCGCGCGACGCGTGCTCCGAGGGGCGGCCCCGAGCGGCGGCTTCGAACTCGTCCGCGGCGGCGAACCGCTGTCGGTCTCGGACGGGGCGACCGACCGGACCGTGTACCCGTTCCTGTTCGAGGGCGCCGGCGGCGCGGGCGACGACGCGGCGGCCGACCCGATGGCCGTCGACGGCGAGTGGCTGTCGCCGACGGCGTTCCTCACGCGCGAGGCGGCGCCGCGGCTGTGGGAGAGCTACCGCCGCGTCGCGCCCGACGTCGACCTGCTCCGGACCGACGAGACGCACGGCGCCGCGTGGCTCTCCGTCCGGGCGCTGGAGGTGGTCCGCGACACGGCCGGCGCGGTCGCGTTCGGCGCCCTGGACGGCGGGGTCGAGCGGATCGCGGACCGCGCTCGCGCGCTCCGCCGCGCCCGCCCGAGCATGGTCGTCGTTCGGAACCGGGTCGACCGGGCGATGATCGGCTCGGACCGGACCCCCGAAGCGATCCACGACCGCGCCGTCGACGCGCTCGACGACGCGCTCGACGCGGACCGCGAAGCCGCGGAGCGGGCCGCGGCCGCCCTCGCGGACGCGTCCGGGAAGACGGCGACGCTGTCGCGGTCCGGAACCGTCGCGCACACGCTGCGTCGGGTCGGGCGCCCGGTCGTCGTCGGCGAGTCCCGACCGAGCCGCGAGGGGGTGGCCGCCGCGGAGGGCCTCGCCGCCGCCGGCGTCGACGTCACGCTCGCGACCGACGCCGCGCTCCCCGGTCTCGTTCGTGAGAGTGAGGTGGGGTGCGTCCTGCTCGGCGCCGACCGGGTCCTGCCCGGCGGCGACGTCGCGAACAAGGTCGGGTCGTACCCGCTCGCGCTGGCGGCGGCCGAGGCCGCGGTCCCGGTGTACGTCGTCGCCGCCGCCGACAAGATCGCGACGGCCGACGAGGTCGTTCGGGAGTCGGGCGACGCGGCGACGGTGTACGACGGCGACCGCCCGATCGGCGTCGCGAACCCGATCTTCGAGCGCGTTCCGGGGGATCTGTTGACCGGGGTGATAACCGAGGACGGCCCGCTGGATCGGGCGGCGATCGCGGAGCGGGCGCGGGAGCACGCGTCGCGGGCCGAGTGGGTGACCCGACGGGATCCATGACCGGAGACCGCCGGTCCGGCCGCGGGGCGACCGGGTCGTCATATATATACCCCCCGCCCTGCTCCCTCGTGACATGAGCGACGATCGGATGTTCACGTACAACGGCGGCGCGGTGCCGCCGGGCGAGACGCAGAACATCCGCTACGGGATCAGCGAGACCTACCTCGGCGACCCGGTTCGGATCCCAGTGACGATCGTCAACGGCGAGCGCGACGGGCCGACGGTGTTCCTCACGGCGGCCGCGCACGGCGACGAGCTCAACGGGATCGAAGTGGTGCGCGAGGTCGCACACGACTGGGACCTCTCGTCGCTGTGCGGCACCCTCGTCTGCCTCCCCGTCCTCAACGTCCCCGGATTCATCGCACAGCAGCGGTACCTCCCGGTGTACGACCGGGACCTCAACCGCTCGTTCCCTGGCGAGCCCGGCTCGACGAGCTCGAAGCGGATGGCGAACCAGATATACTCCAACTTCATCGAGCCCTGCGACTTCGGGCTCGACTTCCACACCTCCACGCGGGGCCGGACCAACATGCTCCACGTCCGCGCGGACATGGCCGACGCCGGCGTGCACCGCCTCGCGATGGCGTTCGGCTCGAAGGTGATCATCGACAGCGACGGGCCGACCGGCACCCTCCGCGGCGAGGCGACGGCCGCCGAGATCCCCACGATCACGATCGAGATGGGCGAGGCCCACCGCTTCCAGCGCCCGCTCATCGACGACGCCCTCGACGGCGTGCGCTCCGTCTTCGCCGAGTACGGACTGCTCGAGACCGACACGGTGCGGTGGCCCGGCTGGCGGACCATCGTCGCCGGCGCGGGCGAGAAGACGTGGCTCCGCGCCGACTCCGGCGGCATCGTCGACACCCACTTCGAGAGCGGGTCGCTCGTCCGCGAGGGCGACCGGATAGCGACGATCACCAACCCGTTCAAGGAGGACGCGGTCGGGGTCGAAGCCCCCTTCACCGGACTCCTCATCGGACTCTTGGAGAACCCCGTCGTCTACCCCGGCAACCCCCTCTGCCACCTCGTCGAGATCGACGAGGCGGTCCGCCGCGCGATCGAGACCGGGGACTCGCCGACCCCGGTGGGGCAGCCGGAGTCGTCTGAGCCGTCGGAGCCGGCGGACTGAACCGTCGGAGCCGAGGGAGCCGGCGGACTGAACCGTCGGAGCCGAGGGAGCCGGCGGACTGAACCGTCTGAATCAGCGGACTGGGCCGCCTGACGACGCGGTCACGTCACGGTTGTCCCACCGAGCCGTCCGCGGTACGCGACCGCGACGGCGGCGACGACCGCGAAGAAGCCCGCGAGGAACGCGACCGGCTGGAGGAGGACCCGCTGGGCGACCACCGCCCCCGGCTCGCGCGCGACGGTCCGCGTCCAGAACTCGTAGCGCTCGCCTCGGTAGTCGACGATCACCAGCCCGTCGCCGAGCGTCGGCTCAGCGGGGTACGACAGCGAGTCGACGCGGGCGTCCGGTTCCCCGACGCCGAACCCGCCCTCGGCCTCGCGAGCGCGGTCGAACGCCTCTCGGGCCTCGGGGGTGAGGTCGCCGTAGTCGACGACGTCGCCGTCGCTCAGCCCCTCGGCGTCCACCCCGGAATCGGCCACCGACGACCCGCCTTGGACCGGCTGCACCGTATGGGTGTACGCCGGATCGGGTTCGCCGACGGCCACAGGGAGGTACAGCGGGTTCGCCATCAGGAGGACGCCGACCGCGAGGAGGCCGGCGGCCGCGAGGCGGGATACCATTCGGGACTCCCTTCGGCCGGGCCGGGCTTGAGGGTTTCCGCGCTCGCCGTCCGTCGGAACGGCGGATCCGCGGGAACGCTTTTGCCGTCGACGTGACAATCGCAACGTGTCCGGACCAGATCCGGACGGGTGATCACATGAGCGAGCTCAGACTATCGAGTACGGCGTTCGGTGACGGCGAGCGCATCCCCGAGGAGTACGGCTACGCGGAGCGGAACGTGAACCCGCCGCTGCGGATAGACGGCGTCCCCGACGAAGCGGCGGCGCTCGTGCTCATCGTCGACGACCCGGACGCGAAGGAGCCGGCGGGAACGGTGTGGGACCACTGGCTGGTCTGGGACATCGACCCCGGTCGCGAGGCGATCCCCGAAGGCTGGTCGCCGACGGCGGCGACCGAGGGGCAGAACGATTTCGGCGAGCACGGCTACGGCGGGCCGAATCCACCGGACCGCGAGCACACCTACCGGTTCCGGCTCTACGCGGTCGACGAGCCGATCGGCCTCCCGCCGTCCGCCGACAGGGAGGACCTCATCGACGCGATGACCGGGCGGATCGTCGCCAAGGCCCGGATCGAGGGGACGTATCCGCCGTGACGGGCGACGGCGGGCGTCGGAGCCGCAGCGACCTCGCGACCGAGTCCTATATTCCGTCGCGGGCGAACCACCGACCATGACCGAGGACCTCGACACGCCGGTGCTGGACAACCACCTCCACCTCGACCCGCGCCACGGGCGCGGGATCGACGCCGTCGAGGACTTCGTCCGGCTCGGCGGCACCCACCTGCTCGTCGTGAACAAACCCTCGTGGCACCTCGGCGTCGAGCCCGACGAGCCGGCCGACTTCCGGCCCGTCTTCGAGGAGACGCTCGACGCGGTCGCGGCCGCGACCGAGGTCCTCCCGGGCCGCGCCTGGCCCGTCCTCGGCGTCCATCCGGGCCTGATCAGCCGGTTGGTCGACGAACGCGGCTTCGCGCCCGAGGCGGCCCGCGACCTCATGCAGGGCGGCCTGGAGGTCGCGAGCGAGTTCGTCGCCGACGGGCGGGCGCTCGCGCTGAAGTCGGGCCGCCCGCACTACGACGTGAGCGACGCGGTCTGGGACGCCTCGAACGCGGTCACCCGCCGCGCGTTCGAACTCGGCGCCGCGCTCGACTGCGCCGTGCAGCTCCACACCGAGGCCAGCGAGGACCTCACCGACCTGGCCGCCGTCGCCGAGGAGTCCGGACTCGACCCGACGAACGTCGTGAAACACTACGCCGAAGGGCGACTCGCGGGCCCGACTCCGAGCGTGATGAGCGAGAAGGACCGGCTGGAGCGCGCCGCCGACTCCGGCGAGCCGTTCCTGATGGAGACCGACTTCGTCGACGACCCCGAGAAGCCGGGGATGGTGATGGGCCCGAAGACCGTCCCGCGCCGCGTCCGCTGGATGTTAGGGGAGGGGTACGACGAGGCGGTCCGCCGCGCGCACGTCGAGACGCCCGAGGCGGTGTACGGGATCGACACCGAGGCGACCCTAGAGGGACCGACGCCGTGAGCGACGCCGCCGCGGCCGCCCGCGCCGCGCCGCCCGAAGTCCTGTTCACTGGCTTCCCCGGGTTCCTCGGGTCGGCGCTCCTCGAGCGGGTCCTCGCCCGCGGCGACGGCCCGGTCGCCTGTCTGATCCAGCCGCGGTACCGCGACCTCGCCGAGCGGCGCGCCCGGGAGATCGTCGCTGCGGTCGGCGGCGACGCGCCCGGGAACGACGACGTGCCCGGCAGCGACCCCCGCGCCTCGGCCGTCCACCTCTACGAGGGCGACCTCACGGAGCCGAACCTCGGGCTCGGGTCGGCGCTCGACGACCCGGAGCTGCTGGGTGGCGTCGACGAGCTGTACCACCTCGCGGCCGTCTACGACCTGAGCGTCGACGCCGACCTCGCCGAGGCCGTGAACGTCCGCGGGACCGAGCGCGTCCTCGACGCGGCCGAGCGGCTCGACGTCGACCGTCTCCACTACGTGAGCACGTGTTACGTCAGCGGCCGGTACGACGGCGTCTTCACCGCCGACCGCCTCCGCGAGGGCCAGTCGTTCAACAACCACTACGAGGCGTCGAAGTACCGGGCGGAAGTCGCGGTGCGCGAGCGGATGGGCGACGGGCTCCCGGCGACCGTCTACCGCCCGGCGATAGCGGTCGGCGACAGCGAGACCGGCGAGACCGACAAGCTCGACGGGCCGTACAACCTCCTCCGACTGCTCTTCGCGCAGCCGAAACGGCTCGCGGTCGCGTTCTCGGTTCCGGGCGCGGCCGAGACCGAACTGAACGTCGTGCCGCGCGACTACGTCGTCGACGCGATCGCGGCGCTGAGCGCCCGACCGGAGACGGTCGGCGAGACGTTCCAGCTCTGCGACCCGGACCCGCTGACGGTCCCGGCGTTCGTCGCGGCGCTGAGCGACGCCGCCGACCGCCGGACGGTGAGCGTCCCGATCCCGAAGCGGGCGGCGAAGGCCGCGGCCCGCCTGCTCTCGGCCGCGGGGGTCGCCGTCGAGCCGGCGGCGATCGACTACCTCGACCACCCGACCCGCTACCGCTGTCCGAACGCCGAAGAGGCGCTGGCCGGGACCGGAGTTTCGGTCCCGCCGTTCGAGTCGTACGTCGACCGCCTCGTGGCGTTCGCCCGGGAGAACCCGTCGGTCGGCGACGATCCGATGACGTGACGGGCACGTCGAGCGCTCCGCACCAGAGAGCGCGAGCCGCTGGCGCGGCCGGGACGCGACCCGAACGCGGGACGGGAGCGCCGATCCCCCGAATCCCGCCGCCGAGCGGGTGAGACGCCCTCTCTCGCGGCGATCGATAGGAAAGGCATTTGAGTAGTCCGGGCGACGTACCGCACATGACCGACGACGACGCCGTCGAAACGTTCTATACCGACGACCGCTGGCAGAACTGGCTCGACCGGCTGGAGGAGGAGGACCTCGACCCCGAGAACGAGGACTCTGCGCGGCTCCTGTTGAACCTCCAAGACGACGCGGCGATCGCCGTCGTGAAGGTGCTCGCGGCGCTCGACGAGGACCGCATCGACGAGGACCGCGCGGTCGAGGAGATCCGGGGCGTGCGCGACATCGTCCTCGCCGACGTCGACTTCGACGACGAGGACAAGGTGATGCTGATCGACGGCGTCCAGACCTCGCTCGTCCCCGTCTTCTACGCGGCCGAGGAGTACGTCGTCGGCGGCGTCGTCGAGGGCGACGTGACCGAGTTCGTTCGCGCCGCGGCCGAGGCCGAGGCCGAGGACGACCTCGACGCCGCGCTCGGCTACGTCGTGCAGGCCGGCACCCGCGTCATCGACGGCGAGACGCTCGACATCGACGTCGTCGAGGACCTGGAGTACGGTCTCGTCTCCGAGTGGGTCAACGGGCTCGACTCCCTGCAGTCCGCGATCGAGGACCCGGAAGTCGTCGAGGAAGAGGACTGAGCTCGGCGGCGGACGACGGCCCCGTCCGAGATGAACCGTTTTGAACCCGCGCGACGTTAGCGAGGTATGGCGCTCCCCGCGGCCGATATCGCGATCGTCCTGCTCGTGATCTGGACGGTCAGCTCGTTCCTCCCGCTCGTGCCGAGCGGCGTCCTCGCGGCGCTGACCGTCGTCGGCTACGCGTACACCACCGGCTTCGCCGAGCCGGGGCTCGGCGTTCTCCTCGGGCTCGTCCTCGTCTCGCTCCTGGCCTCCGCGGTGGAGCTCGTCTCGGGGATGGTCTCGGGACGGCTCGGCGGCGCGTCGACGCGGACCATCGCCCTCGGCACGGCGGTCGGCGTCGTGTTGCTGTTCGTGATGGGCCCGATCGGCCTCGTCGTCGGGCTGGGCGGCACCGTCTTCCTCGACGGCCTCTACGAGCACCCCGGCGAGACCCGCGTCGCCGTTCGGCGGTCGGCCTACGCGGTGATCGGCGTCTTCGCCGGCCCCTTCGTACAGGCGGTCATGCTGGCCGGCGTCACCGCGGCGTTCGCGCTCTCGGTCCTCTGAGAGCGGCCCGGAACGGGGTCGCGAGGCGCCGCGCCGTCACCCGGCGGTCTCGGGCCGCCCGCCCCTCACGCCGCGATCGCGAACAGCAGCAGGTTGTGCGCCGCCGGCCCGAGCCCGACGGCGGCGACGAAGCCGAGCAGGAGGTATCCCTCCGACGGGCGGTCTCGAACGTACTCCGCGAACAGCCAGACCACGGCGCTCGCGACCGCGAGCTTCACCAGCAGGAACACCCACCCCTCGCCGAGCACCGGGACCGGCGGGATCCCGCCGAGTTCGAGGAGTATCCGGGAGACGGGCGTGCGTTCGCCGAAGCCGAGTTGGGTCGTGCCCACCGCGGTCGAGACGCCGTCGAGCGCGTGGCCGAACACCGCGAGCGCGCCGACCGCGCCGGTGACCGTTGTCTCGGGGCGCAGGCGCGTCAGACCGACCCAGACCGCGGCGGCGATCGGGACGGTCGCCGCCAGCGAGACGGTCGACCACCGCGCGCCGGCCGGGGATACTCCGGTCGCGAGCGCGGCCCCGACGACCGGAGCGAGGAGGAGCGCGCCCGCGGCGGCGAGGAGCGTCGGGACGCGTCCGGGCTGGGCGGTCGCCAGCGCGAGCCACGTCGCGCCCGCGAGCGACCCCACCGTGAGGTAGACGGTCGGGGAGCCGGCGAGCGGCGCGAGCACGCGCGGGAGCGCGCCGACGACGTAGAGCACGTGGGCCGCGGAGCCGAGCGCCATCCACGGCGCGAGCGCGAGCACGTGGCGCCCGGTGACTCGCGGGGGGCGCCGCCGGAGCGCGACGCCGACCGCGCCGGCCGCGAGCAGGACGGCGACGAGGTACGGGAGCGGTGGGAGGGTCGTGCCCGCGGGGAGGAACGGGATCGCGCCGGCCATCAGACGGACAGGACCGGCTGGCTCGCGTAGAGGAGGACGTACTCGGCGGCCTTCCCCAGCACCTCGCCCGGGTCGCCGGAGACGGGCTCGCGCGGGACGACGATGAAGTCGGACTCCAGCTCCTCGGCGGTGTCGAGGACGACGCTGCCGGGGTGAACCGTCTTCACCGACGTCGAGAAGCCGGCCGCGACGGAGTTGCTGTGGGGCACCCCGGCGGACTCCGCGCGCCGCGCGACGGAGTCCGTGAACGCCTCGGTGTCGTCGGCGACGTCGCTCTCGTCGATGACGCCGTGGTCGATCGCGCGGACCACGTCCTCGTCTAACACGTACAGGGCGTGGACGCTCGCGCCGTACTCGGCGGCGACCGCGATCGCGTAGTCGACCGCCTCGTGGGACTCCTCGCTCCCGTCGACGGGAACGAGGACGAGGTCGATATCGAGATCGGTCATACGCGGGACGTCGTCGGGGGAGTTCAAAAAGCCAGCCCCATGCGGTCGGCGCGCCGGAGCCGACGACGGCGTCGGCGGAGCGGGGCTCAGAAGCCGGAGAGCTCGCGCTGCGGCGCCTCGCGCCGCTCGTCCGGGGGCACGTTCGTCGCGACGATCTCGTCGACCGCGTCCCGGTTGTCCGCGTCGCTGTTGATCGCGCGGGTCGCGTCCTCCAGCTCGACGCGGAACCCCGCGTCGGCGTACGGCCCCTCCATCACGCCGCTGTTGCTCACCACGACCCGGACCCCCGCCTCGTCCAGTTCGCTCGCGACGTCGAGAAGCCGGCGCTGGTCCTCGCGGTCGAACCCCTCGGCGCTGTACTCGTTGAAGCTCGCGGTCGCGCTCATCGGCTCGTACGGCGGGTCGAAGTAGACGAGGTCGCCGGGATCGGCGACGTCGAGGACGTAGGCGAAGTCGCCGTTGCGGAGCGTCGCGTCCGCGAGCACGTCGCTCGCGCGGCGGATCCGGTCCCGCTGGACCCAGTCCGGATTCGCGTACCGACCGATCGGGACGTTGAAGCCGCCGTCGGCGTTCTCGCGGTAAAGGCCGTTGTAGCAGGTCCGGTTGAGGTACAGCAGGAGGGCGGCCTCCTCCAGCGGGTCGAACGACCCCTCGTAGGGGCGCCGGTTGAACCGCGCTCGCTGCTGGTAGTAGTAGCACTCCACGTCGTGACCGCGTGGAGTCTCCTCTGCGAACGGGAGCGACGGGTCCGGGTCGGCCTCTGGGTCGTCGAACGACTCCAGCCGCTCGATCAGCGCCTCCGGTTCGTCGCGCACCCGCTCGTAGAAGTTGATCAGCCGCGGGTTCGCGTCGTTAATCGTCGCGTCATCGGGCTCCAGGTCGAAGAAGAGCGCGCCGCCGCCGACGAACGGCTCGTGGTAGCGGCCGTACGAGGCCGGGAACCGAGCGTACAGCTCGTCGAGCAGCTGGCGCTTGCCGCCGGCCCACTTCAGGATCGGCTCGGCCATGCGATGTCGAGACTCCCCCGCGGCGGCGTATAAACGTCTCGGGCTCGGTCGTCGGGGTACTCGCCGCCGGATTCAGTCGTCGGCGGGCTCGACGTCGGGGTTCGGGAGGTCGGCGACGTGGGCGGCGGCCTCCTCGAAGTTCGGCCCCGGGGCGATCGTTCCGGCCTCGCGGTCCCACTCGATGTACCCGGCCTCCTCCAACGCTGGGAGGTGGCTCTCGACGAGCTCGTCGGCGATCTCGTCCGACCGGCCGCGGACGCGGAGGTCCGCGACCGTCGCGACAGTTCCGTCGAAGAGCCCGGCGATCGTCCGCCGCGCCTGCGCCGCGTCGAGCACCGTCGGCCGACCAGAGGAGGTATCGTGTGTCGTTGACATCGCTGTTCGTATCTGTAGATGAACGCGAGGCGAAATAAAAGTACGGGCGGTGGGGCGACAGGCGAGGGAGGCGAACGACGGAGACCGGGCCGGAGACCCGTCTCGGAGGGTGGAGAGCCGGCCCCGTGACCTACCGCACCCGCAGGGTCCGGTGCAGCGTGTAGCCGGCGATCACGAGGAACACGAACGGGCGCCCCGTGAGCGGGTGCGCCAGCAGCGACCCGGTCGCGAGGACGAGGTACCCCTTGCCCGGCGGCGACCACGGGGTCCGGTCCCGCATCGCCGCCAGTTCGGCGGCGAACGCGTAGAGGAAGCCGCCCGCGACGGGGATCCACAGCGCCGCCGCCAGGAGGGTCCCGAGCGACGTGCCCGCGACCGCGCCGACCGAGCGGGGCAGCCACCCGACCGCGGTCGCGTACTCCGGGTCCGTGAGCCCGCGGGCGACGACCGACGCCGGCAGGTACAGCGCCGCGACCGCGACCGTCGTCCAGAAGGGGACGTTCGAGCGCGACCGCGAGGCCGGCGATTTGACCATACGGAACCGCGGGGACCGCACGGGAGAAACCCTCCGGTTCCGGGCGCGGACCGAGCGTCACCGCCGCACCGACCGACCCGTTTCGGGTGGAAACGTTCCAGTTTCGATAGAGGTATACGAAACTGTGGCATGGTACTCGTTACACGGCGTTAACAATCGTTTGAAACGCTCTAAGCGAATGACCCGTGGTACCAATACTCAGAAACTATACGTAATATGAAAGGTTTTTACTCCCGCGCGACCAACGGGTAGATATGCAACCGATGAACGGCGGATACACGGCGCGAGCGGTGATGGCCGGATCCGACAGCCCGCCCAACGGGGGCCTCGTCGTCTCGCTCGCGTTCCTGGCGCTGGTCGCGCTTCCGCTGGTGGTGGCCTCCTACCCGCTCGTCTCCGCGGGGCTGCTCGCCGGCGTCGTCGCGCTCGTCGCGCTGGGGCGCTCGCTCTCCCGCCACGTCGACCGCGGAACCGTCCGAACGATCAGCCTCCCCGGACTCGGCACGGTCGAGTACCGATTCACGCGAAGCTAACTCGGTCGCCCCCGCTGTTTTCCCCCCTCCAACTGTTCGGTCGAACGCCGACGCTACAGCCCGTACACGACGCGTTCACCCGTGTCCAGCCCGTTCGCGAGCGCGGCGTGGATCCGCCCCTCGCCGGCGACCCAGTCGCCGAGGAGGAACAGGTCCTCCCGCCGGGCGGAGTCGATCGGCCCGCGGTCGACGCCCGCCTCCGGGAGCGCGTAGCGCCACCCCTGGTGGTCGGTCCACGCCGGGTCGGCCAGCCGCTCGTCGCCAACGACTGAGGCGGCGTGCTCGGCGAGGTCGGCGACGTTCGCCGCGGGGTCGTCGTCGTAGCGCTCGGCGGACCACTCCGGACCCGCCTGAACGACCAGCAGCGTCTCGCCGTCCGGGACGTGCCCCGCCTTGCACTCCTCGCGTGAGATCCAGCCGACAGGGTGCTCTTTGTCCGTGTTGACGAGCCCGTAGTAGGGGACGTCGATCGCGAACGGGTAGTGGAGCACGGCGGACCACACCGACCGGTACGCCACGTCGCCCACGGCGTCGACGAGCGCCTCGCGGACCGGCGACTCCCACTCGGCGTCGCGGAGCAGCTCCGCGGTCTGCGGCGCCGGGGGATTGAGTAGCAGGACGTCGAACGGGCCCCACGTCTCCCCGTCGGCGTCGTCGACCTCCCAGCGGTCGTCGGCCCGTCGGACGGTCTCGACGCGCGTCCGGCGATGGACCGTCGCATCAGTTCGGCCGAAGAGCCGCTTGGCGATCTGGGTGAGGCCGCGTCGGTAGCTCCACTTGTGATCGTCGGCGTCGCGGCCGGGCGAGACCTCGCCGTCCGCGTCGAAGGTGTACACCGGCTCGGTGATGTCGACGAGCCCCTCGTCGTCGAGCCTCTCCGTCATCAGTTCGACGACGCGTTCGTCGTCGGACTTCAGATAGTTCGCGCCGTAGTCGTAGGTCAGGTCGTCGTGGCGACGTGTCGCCGCGCGGCCGCAGATGCCGCCGGACTTCTCGAGCACGGTCACGTCCGCGTCGGGCGCCGCTTCGTCGACGACGAACGCCGCGGCCGCCGCGCCCGCACCGGCGCCGACGATACCGATATCAGTCATAACAGTTGTAGGGGACGCGGTCACTTAACCCGTCGTCTCGCGGACCCGCGGGCGGAGCGCAGGGAATCGGGCCGAAAAGGGGAACGGCGAGAACGGGCGCGGTCAGTCGTCGGCGCCGACGACCATCACGGGCGCGGCGGCGCCGCGCTGGACCCGAGTGGGGAGCGTCTCCGGGTGGACGAGCCGGTCGAGCCCAGTGCGGCGCGCGGAGCCGACCACGATCAGGTCGGCGTCGTGGGCGGCGGCGAAGTCGAGCACCTCCTCGTGTGCCGTCCCGTACCGGAACCGCTTCTCGACGTCGACGCCGGCCGCCTCGCCGCGGGCCGCGGCGTCTTCGACGAGCGCCTCGCCCGTGCGCTCGCGGCGCTCGACGACCACGTCCCAGTGCTCTGTGGTGTCGACGACGTAGAGGGCGTCGACGGTCGCGCCGTGCGCGGCCGCGACGTCGAGGCCCGCGTCGACCGCGGCGCGGCCGGCCTCGTCGTCGCCGGTGACGACGAGCACGCGCTCGAAGAGGGACCCTCCCCGTGCAGTCCCTTCGGCGGTCGGAGCGGCGGGGTCGTCGGTGGCGGTCGGAGCGGCGGTGCCTGCGGCGTCGACGTCGGTGGAATCGATGTCGGCGGGGTCGGCGGCGTCGACGTCGGCGGTGTCGATGTCGGCGGTGTCGATGTCGGCGGACATGGTGGTGGTGCCGGATTTGCCCTTTCGGAGGCTCCGGTCGTGTTCGTGTTCACCTTGGAGCGTCCTTCTCTTAACAATTTTCGACAGTATAGACGATTATCATTATCTATCCGGTGACGAACTCCAAAGAGGATCCCGATTCGCGATGATCGATCCGGATTTATTCGACGTGCGTCCAAGTAATCGACGGCGAGTCGAAGCGGTTCACCGCGTCGGACCCCGCCGCGCTCCCAGACGCCTTCTCGCCGGACCTGACCTCGCTCCCAGACGCCTTCGCACCGACCTCGACCTCGCTCCCAGACGCCTTCGCACCGACCTCGACCTCGCTCCCAGACGCCTTCGCACCGACCTCGATCTCCCTCCGTAGTCGACCCGGCAAGGACGGCTCCAACGACGCGTTTTAATCGGTCAGTCCGAACAGTACCGGTACGCACGCGAGCGGCGCGAGGCACCGACCCCGCGGCGCGACCCGAGGCACACCACATGACACCGAACACCACCACGCGGCCGACGGACAGCAACGATGGGTGAGGACGGCGGCAACGGAGGCGGCGGGGCCGCCGACGGGGGTCCGGTCGACGACGACGCGGACGCCCCGGCCGACGCCGCGGCGGATCCCGTCGGCGACGACCCCGCGGTCGACGAGGCGACGGGCGAGGTCGACTACGCCGGCCGGGCGTCGTCGATCCTCGGGTTCTCCCGCTGGTGGCAGATCGTCGCCGCCGCGGGGATGATGGCCGCCGTGAGCCCGTACCAGTACGTCTGGTCGTCGATCGAGCAGCCGCTCGCCCAGGGCCTCGACATCGCGTTGCCGGCGCTCGGCGCGGTGTTCTCCTTTTACGTCGTCTTCCAGTCACTCTCGCAGTTCCCCGCCGGAAAGTGGCGGGACAGCCGCGGGCCGGGCGCGCTCACCTTCCTCGCGGCGCTGCTGGCCGGGGGCGGGTACATCGGGCTGGCGTACGCGACGGCCGTCTGGCAGCTGTACCTGCTCTACTCGCTCGGCGCGGTCGGCGTGGGGATCGTGTACACGGTCGCGGTGAACACCGCCGTCAAGTGGTTCCCGGACCGCACGGGACTCACGACCGGTATCGGCACGATGGCGTTCGCGGGGGGGAGCGCCCTCGTGGTGCCGTACGTGCGCGCGAACGCGACCGTCGCGGCGTACGGCGACGTGCTCCGGAACGTCGGGCTCGCCATCCTCGTCGTCACCCTCGTCGGCGCGTACCTCCTGCGGGACCCGCCGGACGACTGGCTCGGACTGGACGACGACGAGGACGGGAACGGCGACGGACTCGCGGCCTCGCTCCGCGGTCGCGCGTACACGACCAGAGAGATGCTGTCGACGTGGCAGTTCTGGCTGCTGTACGCGATGTTCGTCGCGATGGCCGGCGCGGACCTGATCGTCATCGCCAACGTCGTGCGGTTCGCCGAGCAGTTCGGGCTGGCGGCGGTCGTCGCGACCGCGGCGGCGACCCTGCTGCCCGTCGCCGCCGGCGTCTCGCGGATGATCCTCGGCGAGGCGTCGGACCGCTTCGACCGGAAGAAGGTGATGGCCGTCTCCTTCGTGCTCGCCGGGGTGTTCCGGCTCGCGCTGATCGCCGCCGGGCGCGCCGAGGCCGGGGTCGCCTTCGTCGCGCTGGTGATGGCGGCGATGTTCTTCTCCTCGCCGCTGTTCGTCTACTTCCCGTCGGTCATCGCCGACTACTACGGCGCCCGGAACTCCTCCGGGAACTACGCCGTCCTCTACACCGCGAAGGTCGGCGGCGGCGTCTTCGCCGGGACCGTCACCGGCTACCTCGTCGCCGCGTTCGGCTGGGTCCCCACGTTCGCGCTCGGCGGCGGCCTGGCGGTCGCCGCCGGACTGGCGGCGCTCCTCCTCCGCCCGCCGAGCGGCTCCGGACTGGAGTCCGAGGCGGCGACGCCGGCGGACTGACGCCGGGGCGCAGTCGCCCGAATCAGTCGCCGCCCGGCGGCTTCCGTCCGACGACCGCGTAGAAGGGGTCGGTCCCCGGGCTCTCCGCGATCCGATTCTCCACCGCGAGGCCGCCCGCTTTTAAGTAACGCTCGACGAGGTCGGCGCGCTCGTCTATCGAGGCGGCCCGCCACGCCCGGACGGCCTTCGTCGGGAACATCCGGTTCGAGAAGCTCACGACGAGGACGCCGCCGGGTGCGAGGACGCGCGCGAACTCCGCGAACACGTCGCCCGGGTACTGGAGGTACTGGACGGACAGGGCACAGCAGACGGCGTCGAAGGCGCCGTCGTCGAACGGGAGCGTCGGGTCGGCGTTGAGGTCTCGGACGACGAACCCGTCGAGCCGGTCGTTCGCGGCGAGCTCGGCCTCGTTGAGGCCGTGGCCGACGACCCGGTCGAACTCGGTCGGCGGGAGGTGCGACACCCAGCTGCTCATCGCGTCGAGGACGCGGTCGCCCGGCTCGAACAGTTCGCCGTACAGCGCCGTCAGCCGGTCGAGGAACGCGTCGTCGGCGTGGGTGACGAACCGCGGCTCCTGATAAAACGTCTCGTCGGGGCGGTCGTCGCGCTTCAGCCGGTCGCGGTCGGAGAGGACGGTCGTCACGGGAGCAGAACTCCGTGCCGCGAACAAAAGAGGCCGTCGCCGGCGACGGCTCGTGAGACGCGCGAGCGGCGGTCTCACGGTTTCCTCCGGTTCGTTTTCGGTCGACCAACCGGCCGCGTGTACGACAGCACCGGAAACAGAATTAGATGAGACTAATTTTCTTATTAGTCCGCCAGTTTTTTATTATTCAACTCTTCACAGATAGTCGATCAACGACTCATGACGCGTTCAGAAGACACGATATCTTCCCGAGTCGACGCTCCGCGTCGGCTCCGGTCGCTTCGCGTTCGCGTGAGTACGCGTCTCGGAGCGGGAGCAACGACGCTGAGGGCGGGCCGATGATGCTGCTCCAGCTATCTGCGGAGCTGGTCGGCTCACCGCTTCGAGAGGTTCTCAACATCTTCATCGGCGCTTGGCGCGAGGGCTTCGTCCAGGTCTCGGGGTTCGTCGGTGCGACCATTCTCCTCTTCAGTCTCGTCCAGTATCGGTTCGACGGCCGGATCACCTCGTGGCTGGAGGAGAACGATCGCGCCCAGCCGCTCGCAGGTGCGCTGCTCGGCGTGACCCCCGGCTGCGGCGGCGCCATCATCGCGATGCCGCTGTACATCCGCGGGACGGTCAGCTTCGGAACCGTCGTCGCCGCGCTGGCGGCAACCGCGGGCGACTCCGCGTTCGTCATCCTCGCGCTGGCTCCCGAAGCGGCGCTGTACGCCTACGGGCTGGCGTTCGTCTCGGCGATCCTGTTCGGCTACGCGATCGATTTCGGTGGCCTCGGCGTCGGCAAGGTCGACGCCGCGGTCGAGCAGATGGGTCGCCCGCTGACCGACGGCGGGTTCGCCACCGAGAACGTCGCCGCCGGCGGGCCGAGCCTCCCCGACTACGAGCAGCCGGACGGTCACGAGGGGGACCACGAACACGGCCACAGCCGCGACCACGGGAGCGCCCTCCCGAGCTACCTGCCGGAGTCCCGGCTCCTCGAGCGCGTCAGCCACGCCGTACACGTGCTCTGGTGGGTCGTCCTCGCCGGCGCGCTCGTCGCTGGCGTCCTGTACCTCGCGCGCGGAGCGGCGGAGCCGGCGTGGGCCGTCACCGCGACGTACGACGGGCTGTTCACGCTCAGCGGACTGATCGGCACGACGCTGTCGTTCTACCTCTACTTCGTCGGCCGCCACTACATCGGCCAGAGCGAGGCCGGTCGCGTTCGGGACACGTTCGGCAGCCTGTACAACACCTTCCAACACGCCGCGATGGAGACCGCGATGGTCACCGTCTGGGTCATCGCCGGCTACCTCCTCTACGAATACGGCCTCCTGATCACCGGGGTTGACATCCAGGGCCTCGCGGCGGCGGCCGGTGCGGCGGCGCCGATGGCGGGCGCCCTGCTCGGCCTGATACCCGGCTGTGCGGCGCACATCGTGTTCGCTCAGCTCTACGCCGTCGAAGAGGCCATCCCGTTCTCGGCGCTCGTCGCGAACGCCATCAGCCAGGACGGCGACGCGCTGTTCCCGCTGATGGCCATCGACATGAAGGCCGCCATCGTCGCGACGATATACACGACGATTCCGGGCGTGATCACCGGCGTGCTCGTCTACTACTTCTGGCCGTACGCCCAGTTCGGCTTCGGGGTGCTCTGAGGTGTACGACGACATCCTCGTTCCCGTCGACGGGAGCGACCACTCGATGGCCGCCGCTCGGCAGGCCCTCGGCCTCGCCGAGACGTACGGGGCGACCGTCCACGCGCTGTACGTCGTCGACACCGAAACGAGCTGGCTCGCGGTCTCGAAGCGCGACGTGCAGAACAGCCTTCGCGACCTCGGGCAGAGCGCCGGCGAGGAGGCGCTGGCCTCATTCGAGCGCCTCGCGTCCGACTACGACGCGACCATCGACACAGAGATCCTCGAGGGGAGCGTCGACGTCGCCATACTCGGCCACGCTCGCGACCACGACGTCGACCTCGTCGTGTTGGGGACTCACGGCCGGAGCGGTGTCGCGCGGCGAGTCGTCGGCAGCGTCGCCGAACGCGTCGTCCGCGGTGCGACGATGCCGGTGATGACCGTCCCAGCCGACTCGGCGCGGTAGCTCCGCGCAGTCGGACGCGGCCGCGCCACCGAGGCGCCCGCGCGAGGAGTTCAGTCCGAGGAGCCCCCCACAGAGATCGACCGCCACCATCGCCGTTAACGGTTTGAACAATCCGACGAGCGCGGCGGGAATCGCGATCCCGTTGGAGAGAAAGGCGAGACGGAGGTCCTGCCCGGCTCGGCGGTGTGCCGCGTCCGCGATCCCGGCGCGCTCGCTCTTTTAACTTCGCTCGGTCACCGGGCGCGCGTCATCGCCCGCTCGATCCGTCGCGTGAGGTCGTCGAGGCGGTCGCCGATCGATCCGACCGCCGAGAGGACGGGGTACCTCGCGGTCGTCGACTGGTAGAGGTACGTCGGGAGGTCGGCGACGTCGTCGCCGAGCCGGAGGTCGCGCCCGTGCTCCGCGATCACTCGCTGACGGCGCGCGGCGATCCGGTCGCAGTCCTCGACGAGGACGCCGGCGCGGGCCCGGCACGCGTCGAGCGCGCCGAACCCGCCCTCCGGGACGGCCGCGTCGAGCGTCGCGATCTCTCGCCGGATCGCGGCGAGCCGCGACCCCGCCCGATCGATCGAGTCGGCCTCGACCTCGAGCCGCTCCACGAGGCGGTCGCGCTCCTCGATCGCGGATTCGACCGCGTCGATCAGGGCCGGCTCGTACTCGGGGTGGTACCCCGCGCTCCGCGTGAGCGCGTACGCCAGTTCGGGACCGAACTCCGCGGCGACGCTCCGCTCGTAGGTGTCGTCGTACTCCTCCTCGTAGTGCGGGACCGACATCACCGTCTCGGCGTACGCGTCCCTGACGGCCGCGAGACCGGATCCGGGCGGTCCCGCCGGACCGCCGGCGCCCGCGTCGGCCGCGGCGCCGGAGCCGCTCGCGGGGCCCGCGACCCCCCGAAACCCCGCCGCCGCTGACGATCCGTCGGGTGAGGTCGCCTCCGTCGAGACCGATTCGACCCGGCCGCGGAACGTCCGAAACGCCTCGCGCTCGTCGATCACGCGGCGCCGCTCGATCCGGAGCGCTTCCCGCGCGTCCTCCAGGGCGGCGCGGGACCCGTCCACAGCATCGTCAGTCGCTGTCATACCGCACGCCTCGCGAGTCGTCCTCGTAAACGCTTATATGAGGGGTATCCGGCGCCGTAGAGCGCTCCCGAGCGCTCAATAGCGCTCCCGAGGCGCCGGCTTTTTAAATAATTCCTCTCGCCAGCGACCCGAGCAGGGGCAGGCCGAGCGCGGCTGCGGCCGCGACGTAGATCACGGGCCGCATCTCGGGCAGTGCCCCGGCCGCCGGCCCGAGCGAGACGGCGAACGCGCCGAGCGCCAGCAGGCCGGCCCCGAGCGCGTACGCGACGCCCCGTCGGAACGTGGGCGCGACGAGCGACGCGGCGACGCCGGCCGCGACGAGCCCGATCCAGTGGACCGACGCCAGCGCGAGGCCGAGGGCGACCGCGCCCGCGAAGGCGACGAGGCGGAGCCGAGGGTCGCCCCGAATCCGGGCGAGCGGCGACGGCGACCCGGCCGACTCGCCGAGGCGGTCGCTCACGACGACTCACCTCCGAACGAGACCGTCTCGCCCGCCTCGCTGTCGGGGTCGAGCGACATCGGCTTCTGGTCGTTGGCCAGCCAGTCGCGGAGTTGGTCGCCGTAGTGCTCGGAGAAGTAGTCGCCCGAGTTGCCGCCGGGGAGCACCGCCGTGGCGCCCTCGCCGGGGCGAACCACCATCCGCCAGCTCGACCCGACCGCGTCGTCGACGCGGTAGTTCATCACGGTCGCCGGCGAGCCGTCGGCGGGGAGCGTCGGGTAGTTCAGGAACGGCGCCTCGCCGCCGAGCGGGTGCGCGATCGCCGCCGTCGTGTTCCGGTCGCCGTACGTCTCCCACCCCGCCTCGTCGATCTCGTCGAGCGCCGCCGAGAGCGCCGCGACCATCGTCGCCTCGCGCGAGCGGTCGGCGAACAGCGGGTCGTCGGCCGGGAGCCGCGCGAGCACCCAGTCGTTCGGGTAGTACGCCTCGCCGAGGTCGGCGTCGTCGAAGGCGGGGGCGAAGACGAGGTCGCGGAACCGGTCGAGCCACCGGTCGAACACGAGCGCGCCGCGGGAGTCGGCCGCCATCCGCCGGTCCCAGTCGCCGAGCGTCGCGGCGGCCGCGGCGAGGCGGTCCGAGCCGTCGGCGGCGTCGCGCTCCGCCACCGCCGCCACGAGGTCCGGCACGAGCCGGTCGGCCCGCCCGTCGCGCACGTCGCGCTGGAGTTCGCGGTGGAAGGCGGGATCGACCGGATCCTCTCCCGCGACCCCCGCGTCGAGGCGCTCGGCGATGCGCGCGCCGCGGTAGGGGGCCGCGTAGTCGACGCCCACGTAGTGGGTCGGGTCGTCGATCACGCGCTGGTTGGCCGTCGAGAGGACCTCCGGGTCGATCGCGTGCGGCTTCTCTTCGAAGGGGACGAACCCCTCCCACGTCGAGCGGCCGAACGGCTCGAACCCAGCCCACTCGCCCTCGCCGGCCGATCCGTCGAAGACGCGGTCGCCGGCGACGGCTTCGCCGTCGACCCGCCGGATCGGGAGCTGGCCCGTCGCGTAGTACATCGTCCGCCCGTCGGCGTCGGCGTACACGAGGTTCTGCGTCGGGAGGTCGAACTTCCGAGTCGCCGCCAGCGCGTCGTCGAACCCGTCGGCGCGGCCCAGCTCGTCGATGGCGAGCGTCGTGCGCGTCGCGGCGTGGCCGGTCCACGCCACGCCGACGTGCCGGCCCTCGCGCTCGATGAAGGGACCGTGGACGGTGCGCCTCGTCTCCAAGATGCGGTCCTCGCCGCCGGAGACGGGGATCTCGCGCGACTCGGTCTCGAACTCGCGCCACTCCCCCTCGTAGCGGTAGCGCTCGCCGGCGTCGTCGAC
>NZ_NHPF01000009.1:0-27167 GCF_002252925.1 Halorubrum sp. Ea8 | reverse complement strand
ACGCCGGCTCCGGCCAGGCGCAGATCCGCGAGTTCGGCGACTTGGAGCGCGAGGAGTGGCAGAACGACGGTTCGTGGGTCGGCGTGCTCACGTTCCCGGCCGGCCTGCAGAACGACCTGTACGACCTCGTCAACGAGGTCACGTCCGGCGAGGGAGACGCCCGCGTAATTAAGGACAAAGACGAGCTCCGGACGCGGTAGGTCGTCGACGGCGCCGCTTCTCTCCCGAACGACCGCCATACGTGCCGCGGCCGAGAGCTTCATACTCCGCCGCGGGCCTCCTTTTCTCCATGCACGAGCGCGCGGCGGAGTTCGCGGCACGGGCGCGGGACCGCTACGGCGTCGACCTGGATGTCCTGGAGTTCGACGCGGGCACGGAGACGGCGGCTTCGGCGGCCGACGCGGTCGGCTGCGACACGGCGGCGATCGCCTCCACGATCGTGGTGTCGCTCTCGGGCGGAGACACCGGAGCCGATGGTGGCGGCGGCAGCGCCGACGGAGACACCGGCGATCGACTCGTCGCCGCGATCACCAGCGGCGCGAACCGGCTCGACCTCGACGCGGTCGCGGCCCACTTCGGGGCGGCCGAGGCGACGATGGCGGACCCGGTGCGGATCCGCGAGACCGTCGGCTGGAGCATCGGCGGCGTGCCGCCGCTGTGCCACGACGTCGCGCTCCCGACCGCCTTCGATCCGACGCTCGCGAGGTACGACACGGTCTACGGCGCGGCCGGGACGCCGAGCGCGGTGTTCGCCGTCGATCCGGAGCGGCTCGCCGCGCTCGCCGACGCGACGACCGTCGATCTGACGGAGTGAGGGCGAGCGGCGGCGTCACCGCCTCTGCGACCGCGTCGCCGGTCGGCGCTGACAATCGATCGCGGTCTCGCGGCCTGTGTTATTAACTATGAGTTGTGAAATAACAATACTTTTCTATTAACAGTTGGTATCGATAGGTATGACTCACTCACGCCGATCGGTGCTGAAGCGCGGAGGCGGACTGTTGGCCGCCGGAGCGGCGACCTCGCTCGCCGGCTGTTCGGGCGCCGCGGACGAGGGGTCCGCCGAGTTCGACGGCGGGTACGCGGCCTTCTTCACCCTCAACGACTGGGCTAACGAGGTCGTCGGCGACCGAGCGAGCTTCGAGGACCCGGTCGAGGTCGGCCGCCTCGGGCACGGCTGGACGCCGGACGGGACCCTCGCCGCGGACGTCGCCTCGACCGACGCGTTCGTCTACCTCGACAGCCCCGAGTTCGCGTGGGCGCAGGACCTCGCCGCGACGCTCGAAACCGATTACGACTCCGTCGCGGTCGTCGACGCGCTCGCCGACGTCGAGGACGACCTGCTCGACTGGGACCACTCGCACGGGAGTCAGGACGAGGAGAATCACGACGAGGAGAATCACGACGAGGAGAATCACGACGAAGAGAATCACGACGAGGAAAACCAAAATGACCGCCAGTACGACCCCCACGTCTGGGTCGACCCGGTCCTCGCGGGGCGGATGGTCGAGACCATCGCGACGGGACTCGGCGAGGCGGACCCCGAGAACGCCGACGCCTACGCCGACAACGCGGCCGCGTACGCGGAGGAACTCGACGACGTCGACGACGCCTTCGCGTCGATCGCCGAGAGCGCCGAGCGCGGCGTCGCCGTCATCGCGGGTCACAACTCGTTCCAGTACCTGGAGGCGCGCTACGGGTTCCGGCTCCACTCGCCCGTGGGCGTCTCGCCGCAGAACGAGCCGAGTCAGGGCGAGATCGCCGACACCATCGAACTGGTGAACGCGGAGGGGATCGACACGATACTCTACGACCGCTTCGCGTCGACGACGCTCGCCGAGACGATAGTCGAGAACAGCGACGCGACGGAGACGCGGGCCGTCAGCCCGGCCGGCGGGACCACCGAGGAGTGGAACGACGCCGGCTACGGCTACCTCGAACAGATGACCGAGGTCAACGTCCCCGCCTTCGAGCGCGCGTTCGGGGCGCAGTGAGTCGGAGCCTCGACGCGTCGGCGCCGGCCGACGGTCCCTCACCCGCCGCCGGACCCGTCCTCGCCGACGGACTAAAAGAGCTAAACGTTCGGACGACCCAGAGTCGGGACACGCAGTGACCGCAATCGTCGACCTCGACGGCGTGACGTTCGCCTACGGCGACACCGTCGCCGTGAGCGACGTCTCTCTGACGGTCGAGGAGGGGGAGTTCCTCGGGCTCGTCGGCCCGAACGGCTCCGGGAAGACGACCCTGCTCCACCTCATGCTCGGGCTCCACGAACCGGACGAGGGGACCGTCGATCTGTTCGGCCGTCCGGTCGACGAGTTCGACGACGGCGGGCGGATCGGCTACGTCTCGCAGAAGGCGACGAGCCGCGGCGGGTCGATGCCGGTCACGGTCCGCGAGTGCGTCACCATGGGCCGGTTCGCGCACGCCGGCCGAGGGCGCCTCTCCGAGGCCGACCGCGCCGCCGTCGCAGACGCCATCGAGACGGTCGGGATCGGCGACCTCGCCGACCGGCTCGTCACCGAGCTGTCCGGCGGGCAGAAGCAACGCGCGTACATCGCTCGCGCCCTCGCGAGCGACGCGGACCTCCTCGCGCTCGACGAGCCGACCGTGGGCGTCGACGCGGAGTCGCGCGACGCCTTCTACGCGCTCCTCGACGAGCTGAACGACGACGGGATCACCATCATCCTCATCGAGCACGACATCGGCGTCGTCACCGACCGCGCGAACCGCATCGCCTGCATCAACACCGAGCTGTACCACCACGGCGACACCGAGTCGTTCGTCGAGAGCGACGCCCTCTCGGAGGCGTACGGCGCGACCGGACAGGTCGTCCACCACCACCACTGATGAGCGGGACCACGGCCGCGGACGGCGGGGGGGAGGCGAACCCGACCGCGGACGCGAGGCCCGACCGCGGACTCCGACGCACGGCCGAGGTCGCCGCGCTCGGGCTCACGGCGGTCGTCGCGGTCGGCATGCTCGCGTTCCTCCTCCTCTACTGGGCGCGGGACCTCCCGGTCATGGGCGACCTCTACGCCGCGTTCCGGGCGCTCGGGCGGGGGATGGACGCCGCGTTCGGCACGAACGTGTTCCGGCACCCGATCATGTGGCAGTCGATGGCCGTCGGCGTGCTCGTCGGCGTCGTCGCGCCGCTCGTCGGCTCCTTCCTCGTCCACCGGGAGATGGCGCTGATCGGGGAGACGCTGGCGCACACGGCGTTCGCGGGGGTCGCGATCGGCATCCTCGTTAACGCGTCGACCGGCTGGGACAGTTCGCTCCTGCTCGTCGCGCTCGTCGTCGCGATCGCGGGGGCGCTCGCCGTCCAGTGGCTCACCGAGCGCACCGACGCCTACGGCGACGTGCCGATCGCGATCATGCTCAGCGGGAGCTTCGCGGTCGGCACCCTGATCGTCAGCTACGGGCGCGGGCTGACCGCCATCAACATCGAGGGGTACCTGTTCGGGAACCTCGCGATCGTCACCGCCGAGGGCGCGCGGCTGATGGGCGCGCTCTCGCTGCTCGTCGTCGCCGGCGTGGCGCTGACGTACAAACAGCTCCTCTTCATCACCTTCGACGAGCAGGCGGCGCGCGTCGCCCAGCTCAACGTCACCGGCTACAACACGCTGCTCGTCGTGCTGACCGCGGTGGTCGTCGTCGGCGCGATGCAGGTGCTCGGCGTCATCCTCGTCGCCGCGATGCTCGTCGTCCCCGTCGCGGCCGCCTCGCAGGTCGCGCGGAGCTTCCGTGAGACGACGTACCTCGGCGTCATCTTCGGCCAGGTCTCCGTGCTCGGCGGCTTCGCCGTCTCCATCGGGCTCGGCCTCCCCTCCGGGGGCTCGATCGTCGTCACCGCGATCGCTGTCTACCTCGCGAGCATCGCGCTCTCCGGCTTCTCGGTGACGGCCATCTCGGCGCACGGGTAGCCGCCGGGCGACGAGGGCGGGAATAGCGGCGAGGGCGGCGATAGCGGGGAGGACGGCGATGGCGGTGGGCGCGGAGAAGCCCGGCTCGCCGGACTCACGCGCGTGCGTCCGCCACGCGCGTTTTCCACAGACCCTTATGTCCCGACCGCGACCGAGACGTATGGGAGAGACGGAAACCTACACGATCACCGGTCCCGACGGTGACGAGGAGTCGTTCGAACTGCCCGCCGGTCTCGTCGACGTGCTCAGCGAGCAGGGCGAGCAGGGCACCCGCGTCGTCAGCGACGTCGTGGTGCAGGCGATGGCCCAGCAGGCGCACGTCATCGTCCACCACAGCGAGGGCGACGTGCCGGAGGACATCGCGGAGATGAACGAGACGGCCGCGGAGCTGTTCGAGGACCGGTTCGGGCAGTCGCTGGAGGACGCGCTCGGCCACTCGCACTGAGACACTCGCGTTTTTCGCCCCGTTTCCCGCGGCGCTTCGGCCCGCCGGCCGGTCGCTTAAGCCGCCGTGGCACCTACCGATCATCATGAGTTACGACTCGGACGCGCCGGTGCTGATCTTCGACGGCGACTGTCCGTACTGCTCGGTCGCGGCGCTCGCGCTCCGCCGACTGGAGGGCGTCGTCGCGGTGCCGTGGGAGGCCGACCCGGTCGGCCCGTTCCTCGAGGCGCAGTTCGGCTCGCGCCCGTTCGCGATGGTGCTCGTCGACCCCGGCCGCAGCCGGGTGTACGCCGGGCGCTCGGCGGCCGAGGAGCTCGCCGACCGCGCGGGCACTCCGGGGATCGTCGGCGGACTCGTCCGCGACAACTACGACCGGATCGCCGACGTCGTCGGGACCCTGTCGGGCCGCGGCCGGGACCCCGCCGACGTCCACGAGACGTACCGCCTGACCGACGCGGCGCGCGACCTCGTCGACGACCTCCGCCCCGCCGCGAGCGCCCCGCCGGAGGCGCTGTCGTGAGCGGGGACGGCGCCGGCGACCCCGAGCGCGACGGATCGGTCGCCGACTCGACCGGCGGCACGTACACCCTCCTCGTCGAGTTCGCGGCTTCCGCCGAGATCGGCGTCGGCGCGCTCGGGGAGCGCCGCTTCGGCGCCGGCCGCTACGCGTACACCGGCAGCGCGCTCGGCGCGGGCGGGTTCTCCCGCGTCGACCGCCACCGGCGGACCGCGCGCGGCGAGCACGGCGTCCGCCACTGGCACGTCGACCACCTGCTCGGTCACCCGGACGCCCGGATCGACCGCGTCGTTCGGAGCGTCGGCGCCGACGTCGAGTGCGCGGTCGCCGAGCGCCTCCCGCCGGGCCCGGTCGACGGCTTCGGCGCGTCCGACTGCGACTGCGCCAGCCACCTCGCCGCCGCGGAGGCGGGTCGCACCCTCGACGAGTTCGGCGCGCGGGTCAGGGACGCGCACGAGGCGGCGGTCGGATCGGCCGGTTCCGTCGGGCCCGGCGGCGACGCGCCCGGCGACGACGACGCGACCGCCGAGCGCGCCGCTCGGGTCGACGTCGTCGACGGCGAGTAGGCCCCCGATCGTCGATCAGAGGTCGTACCGCTCGACGATGTCGCTGAGCTGTTCGCGCCGTCCCTCGACCGCCTCGTCGCGCAGGGCCTCCTCCTCCGGCGTCGGACAGGTCAGCTCCGGGACGCTCGCCGGGGCGCCCCCCTCGTCGAGCGCGACGAAAGTGAAGTAGGAGGTCGTCGTGCGCCGTTGCTCGTCGGTTCGTGGATTCTCCGCGCGCACGTCGACCTTCACGTCGAGGCTCGTGCGCCCGACGTTGAAGACGTACCCCTCGATCACGGCGACCTCGCCCATCTCGATGGGGGCGATGAAGTCGACGTGGTCCATCGAGGCGGTGACGACCTGCCGGTTCGAGAAGCGCATCCCGGCGATCGCGCCGCAGATGTCCATCCAGTGGAGAACGGCGCCTCCGAGCGCCCGCCCGAGGTTGTTCGTGTCGTTCGGCAGCAGCATCTCGGTCATCTCGGTGTACGACTCCGCGACGGTCGCCGTCTCGTCCATACCGGCGGTGGGGAGGCGGGCGACTTGAACCTCCGGCTCTCGTCGTCAGGAGCCGTCTTGGGGTCCGTCGTCGAAGCGGACGGAGTCCGGGGAGCGACCGGCCTCGTCGACCACCTCGTCGGAGACGATGACGGGGCAGTCGATCCGGACGGCGAGCGCGAGCGCGTCGGAGGGGCGCGCGTCGAAGACGAACCGCTCCGGCTCGCCGTCGTCGTACCGCTCCGCGTCGACCTTCGCGTAGAAGGTGCCGTCGCGGAGGTCGTCCACCCGGACGCGGTCGATCGCCCCGCCGAACTCGGTGAGGATGTCGACGAGCAGATCGTGCGTCAACGGCCGGTCGAACGGCTCGCCCTCCAGCGCCATCCCGATCGACTGCGCCTGGTCGGCGCTGACGAAGATCGGGACGTACTCGTCGCGGACCGAGAGGATGACCGCCGGCACGTCGCCGCCCGGCGCGGAGCCCGCTCCGACCCCGACGACCTCGGCTTCGTGTTCCATACCGGATCGTGGTGGCGGCGGCATGAATAGCTGTCCCACGGGCGACGCCGCTCGGCGCCAGCGGAGCGCTCCCGTCCTCGGCGGGCTCCCGCCTCAGGCCCCGCTCGTCCGGTACCAGTACGCCCACGCGACCGTGAAGACGAGCGCCGCGCCGATGAAGAAGACGACGCCCGGTTCGAGCAGCGAGACGGCGTACTCGGCGAGCGGGTCGACGACGTACTCGACCGTGCCGTCGACCGCCGCGTCGCCGCCGTCGGCGGCTCCCCCGCCGTCTCCCCCGGACTGCTCCGCGGTGACGCCGGCGTCGTCGCCCCCGGTCGTGGTCGTCACGCGGGCCGTCGGTCCCGCCACCGAGAGGAGGCGCTGGGCCGCGACGGCCGCCAGTCCGATGAGGCCGTACCCCCCGAGCAGCCGCATCAGCGCGCTCTTGATCCCGGCCGACTCCTCCTCGCCGCCGNNCGGCGGCGTACACGTCCATCTCGCGGCCCTTCTCGGAGTAGGTCGTGTCGACGACGTCGACGAGGTCGGCGCCGTCGAGCTTCGAGAGGTGGTACTGCACGTTCTGGAGCGACGTGTCGACCTCGGCCGCGAGCTCGGACTTCGTCGCCGGCTCGTCGTGGAGGTGGGTGAGGATCTCGCGAGCGGTCTCGGAGCCGAGCGCGGCGATGAGATCGTCCGCGTCCTCGTCGTCGACGCCCACGACCCGCGGTTCTCGGTCCTCGGGCGTCGCGTCGGGCAGGGAGGGCAACAGCCGCGACATGATCGCCACTCTACGCCGTGAGGATACAAATTTGTTGGATCGGTTACGCGCCCGACGATCCGATATCGACTCACAAACCCTAAACGCGGCGAGGGGGTACGTCACGGCAATGACAGAGACGCCAGGGGGCTCCGACGGCGCGTCCGTGCCCCCGACGGCGAGCGACCCCGCGGCGGCGTCCGGGCCCGACGAGGCACCCGGGTCCGGCGGGAGCGACGGCGACGGCGACGGGGGCGCGGCCGGCTCCGTGACCGTCGTCGGCACCGCGCACGTCTCCGAGCGCTCGGTCGACGAGGTCGAGGAGACGATCGATCGCGAGCGCCCCGACGTCGTCGCGGTCGAGCTCGACGAGGGGCGGTACCGTCAGCTGCAGGGCGAGACGCCTGACGACCTCGATGCGAGCGACCTCCTGCGCGGCAACACCGTCTTCCAGTTCCTCGCCTACTGGATGCTCTCGTACGTCCAGACCCAGCTCGGCGAGCGCTTCGACATCGAACCGGGCGCTGACATGCGCGCGGCCATCGACGTCGCCGAGGGGCTCGGGATCGACGTCGCTCTCGTCGACCGTGACATCCAGACGACGATCCAGCGCTTCTGGGCGCGAATGACGGTCACGGAAAAGCTCCGGATGGTCGGCGGGCTCGCGTTCGGCGTCACCGACTCGCGGATCGTCGGCGTGCTCGCGGGGCTGTTCGTCGGGGTCCTCGCGGGGCCGGCGATCGGCCTGTTCGGCGGCAGTTTCGGAGTGACCACCGCGCTGCTGACGCGCGTGACCGCGGGCGTCCTCGTCGCCGTCGCCGCCGGGATCGCCGTCGATCAGGTCGGGAAGCTGGCGCTCTCCCCGGACGGCCGCCTCTACGCGGCGAGCGGGCTCGGCGTCGGCGCCGGGGTGGCCGCGGCGGCCTCCGGCGTCGCGAACGGGCTCGTCTCGACGTACCTCGGCGGCTTCGCCGTGACGGCGATCGGCAGTCTCGGACTCGGGGTCTCGCTCGGGCTGACGCTCGGCGTCGTCGTGGCGGCGCTGCTCGGCCTGACCGACCGCGGCGGCGAGCCGGAGCACGGCGGCATCGAGGAGCTCGGCGTCGAGGAGCTCACCGACACCGACGTGGTGACGATGATGATGGAGGAGTTCCGCCAGTTCTCGCCGGGCGGCGCCGAGGCGCTCATCGACGAGCGGGACGCGTTCATCGCCCACCGGCTCGTCGCCCTCCGCGACGCCGGCAAGGACGTCGTCGCCGTCGTCGGCGCGGGGCATCAGACGGGGATCGAGCGATACCTCGCGAGCCCCGAGACGCTCCCGCCGATGGAGGAGCTCGTCGGCCGGGAACGCGGCGGGAGCAGGCTACCGTGGAAGAAGGCGGTCGGCTACGCGATCACCGTCGGCTTCGTCGGCTTCTTCGTCCTGCTCGCGCTGGCGGGCGTCGAGAACGCCTTCCTGTTCCGGCTGTTCGGCGCGTGGTTCCTCATCAACGGCGCGTTCGCCTTCGCCTTCGCGAAGGTCGCCGGCGCGCGGTGGACCGCCGCGGGCGTCGGGGGCGCGGTCGCGTGGATGACCTCGATCAACCCGGTGCTCGCGCCCGGCTGGTTCACCGGCTACGTCGAGCTCCGGCACCTCACGGTGAACGTCGGCGACATCGGGACGCTCAACGAGCTGCTCTCGGACGAGACGCGGTCGCCCTCCGAGCTGGTCTCGGCGATGCTCGACGTCCCGCTGTTCAAGCTCATCGTCGTCGTCGCGATGACGAACGTCGGCAGCATCGTCGCGAGCTTCCTGTTCGCCGTCTACGTGATCCCGGCGATGTTCGGCGCCGAGGTCGGCGGCGTCGACGAGGTCGGCCGCCTCATGATCGACGGCGCCGGCACCGGCGCGGAGCTGATACGGAACGCCATCCTGGGCGGTGGTGGGGCGTGACTCGGTCCGCCGTCGGGGGTGGCGCGTGAGCTCCGCCTTCCGCGGTCGCCGGATCGCCGGCCTCTATTTCAGCGGCACGGAGCTGCGCGACCTGTTCGTCGCGTGGCTCGCGCTCGGCGTCGCGTTCACGTTCTTCTTCGTCAACGGCACCGCCGGCTTCGGCCGGCTCCTCGCCGCGGGGGTGCTCCCGCCGCTGCTCGTCGGCCTCCTCACCGCGGGCGTCGCGTTCCTCCTCCACGAGATCGCGCACAAGGTCGTCGCGGTCCACTACGACCAGGTGGCCGAGTTCCGCGCCGACAACAGCATGCTGTTTCTGGCCGTGATGAGCTCGCTCCTCGGATTCATCTTCGCCGCGCCCGGCGCGGTCCACCACCGCGGTCGCCTGACGCCGCGAGAGCACGGCCACATCGCGCTCGCCGGCCCGGTCGTCAATCTGCTTCTCACCCTCGTCTTCCTCCCGGCGTTCCTGCTCGGTCCCGTCGTCGGCAGCCCCGTGATCACCCTGATCGGCTCCCGCGGGATCGCGATCAACGTCTTCCTCGCGGCGTTCAACCTGATCCCGTACGGCCCGCTCGACGGGAAGACCGTGTTCGACTGGAGCAAGGGCGTGTGGGTCGGCTTCTTCGTCGTCTCCGTCCTGCTCACGATCGGCCTGGTCTTCGTCGGCGGGCTCGGCTTCGGCGGGCCGTTCTGAGGGGAGCGACGCGACGGGGGCGGTCGCGCCGGCCGGAACGGTGCGCTTTTGCTCCGCGGGCGTCCCTCGACACACATGACCGAGGGCGACGGCGACGAGACGGGGGGAAAAGCGGACGAGGGCGACGACGAACTCACGTACGCCGACGCGGGCGTCGACATCGACGCGAGCGAGGCGGCGACCGCGGCGCTGATCGGCGCGGTCGGCGAGGCCGAGGGCGACTACGCCGGCCTCCTCGACATCGGCGATCGGTACCTCGCGCTCGCGACCGACGGCGTCGGGACGAAGCTCCTCGTCGCCGAGGCGCTCGGCGACTACTCGACGGTCGGCATCGACTGCATCGCGATGAACGTCAACGACCTGGTCGCCGCCGGCGTCCGCCCCGTCGCCTTCGTCGACTACCTCGCGGTCGACGAGCCGGACGAGCGGTTCGCCGAGCAGGTCGGCGACGGCCTCGCCCGCGGCGCCGAGCTGGCGGACATGGAGCTCGTCGGCGGCGAGACGGCGGTGATGCCGGACGTGATCCGGGGACTCGACCTGGCGGGCACCTGCGCCGGACTCGCCGCGAAGGACGCCGTCTTCGACGGCGAGGCGCGGCCGGGCGACGCGCTGGTCGGCTGGCGCTCCTCTGGGATCCACTCCAACGGGCTCACGCTCGCCCGCGAGGCCGCCACGCGGAACCACGACTACGACGACCCCTGCCCGTTCGACGGCTACGAGACGGTCGGCGAGGCGCTCTTGGAGCCGACTCGGACCTACACCGACCTGCTCGACCCGATGCGCGAACGCGACGTGCGCGGCGCGGCCCACGTCACCGGCGGCGGCTGGACGAACCTGACGCGGCTCGGCGACCACCGGTACGTCGTCGAGGACGCCTTCGACCCCCAGCCCGTCTTCGAGTTCGTGCAGTCCGAGGGGAGCGTCTCCGACGAAGAGATGCACCGGACGTTCAACATGGGCACCGGCTTCGTCGCCGCCCTCGATCCCGACGACGCCGAGTCGCTGGCGGCCGAGACAAACGGGCGCGTGATCGGCCGGGTAGCAGATGCCGACGGCGGCGAGACCGGGGAGCCGTCCGGAGCAGTCGCGATCCGAGGACTCGAACTGTAAGCGCGTCAGTCCGCGTCGTCGGCCGTCTCGTCGAGAGCGGCCGCGACTCGGTCCGCAGTCGACTCCAGCGCCTCGGCGAGCGCTCTCGCCTGTGCCGTGGAGAGTTCGACCTCGTCGGCGTGTGCCGGAAGGGAATCGAACGCGGTGTCGTCGAGTTCGACCTGCAGCGTCACGTGGTCCGGTTCCTCTCGCGGCGCGGTGACGTTCACGACGCCGGGCGCGTCCTCCTCGAAGTCGTGACCGCGAACCCGCCCGTCGACGAGGTCGAGCGTGGTGTAGGCGTTCACGCGGAGCAGGCGGTTGCTCATTCGCTCGCCCTCGGCGTCGTCGAAGGCGTCGGGGACGTCGCCGTCGTGGGTGTCGTCGAGGCCTGCATCGTCAGTCGTCCGCCGGCGCCGGCGGCCCCTCGTCGATCCCGTCGTTCTCGGCGTACGGGTACCACGTACGCTTCGTGTTGTGCATCATCGGGTCGTCGTAGTCGGTCTCCTCCGGGTCCACGAGGGCGTCGAGTTCGTCGTCGTCGTGGCGGGCGACGAAGGCGCGGAACGACTCGCCGTCCTCGCGCCGGGCGGCGAAGCTCTCGATCAGGTTCGCGATCGCGCCCGGGACCTCGTCGACCGGGACGCGTTGGGTTACCCAGCGGGCGAACTGGGGGTTCTCGCCGAGGCCGCCGCCGAGGCCGACGTCGAGCGCTTCCACCGGGTCGCCGTCCTTCCTAGTCTTCATGCCGCGCAGGCTCACGTCGGCGATCTGCGGCTGCGCGCACGACGCCGTACAGCCGGACAGGTGGATGTGGAACTCGTCGACGCCGTCCGGGAGGTCGACGTTCCCCTTTAGCCACCGGGCGAAGCGGACCTGCCGGTTCTTGGTCTCGACGATCGACAGCGAGCAGAACTCGGTCCCGGTACACGCGACGGAGCCCCGCATGAACGGCGACGGATCCGGCGAGTAGTGGTCGAGCAACGGCTCGTCGAGGAGGTCGTCGAGTTCCGCGTCGGGCACGTCGGTGAGGATGACGTTCTGTCGCTGGGAGAGTCGGACCTCGCCCGAGCCGTACTCCTCGGCGAGGTCGGCGAGGTCGAGGACGTCGGCCGCACCCATTCGGCCCACGAGCACGTTCAGACCCACGAAGTTCCGCCCGTCCTTCTGATCGTAAACGCCGATCAGGTCGTTCCGCTCGCCCTCGCCCGCGTTGTAGGTGTACTCCTCGCGGACGTCCCGGCCGGCGGTCTCCAGTTCGAAATTGACGTACTCCTCCTGAAGGGTCTCGCGGACCGTCTCCGCTCCCCACTCGTCGACGAGGAACTTCACGCGGGCGTTGTATCGGTCCTCACGGTCGCCGTAATCACGGAAGAGCGCGGAGAGGCCGCCGGCGACGGCCGAGACCTGCTCCGGCGGGACCCAGACGTCGATGTCGCGGGCGAGGCGCGGTTCGTTGCGGGCGAGCCCCCCGCCGACGCGGACGTTGAAGCCGACGGCGTCCTCGCTTTCGGCCCCGTCCGTCTCGACCTGCTTATAAGCGGGCTCGAACGCGAGGTCATTGATATCGCCCTGTCCGGAGCCGTCGGCGGAGCCCGTCACGGACACCTTCCACTTCCGCGGTAGGTTGGTGTGATCGTCGTTCCCTTTGAACGTCTCGTTGAGTTCGCGGATGACCGGCCACGCGTCGACGACCTCCTGGCCGTCCTTCCCGGCGACCGGATTGCCGACGATGTTCCGCCACGAGTCCCCACACGCCTGCTGCGTCGAGAGTCCGTTCGCCGCCAGTTTCTCGAAGACCGCCGGCACGTCCGAGAGCTCGATCCAGTGCAGTTGGATCGACTGACGGGTGGTGAAGTCGGCGTACGCGTCGCCGAAGATCGGATTCGTTCCCGGGCCACGGGCGTACTCGTCGGCGATCTCGCCGACCGTACGGAGCTGCCCCGGCTCGAGCACGCCGTTCGGGGTCCCGATCCGCATCATGAAGTACCCCTCCTGTCCGTTCCGCTGGTGGTACAGCCCCCACCACTTGAACCGCTCGAACCAGGCGTCCCGCTCGTCGTCCGGGATCGAGTCGTACCCCTGCTCGGCGAACTCGAATAGGCGGTCACGAACCTCGTTCCCGTAGACCTCCGACTTCCAGTTCTCGACGTCTGTTGGCATCGTTGTCGGCTACACCCGACGCCCACATAGGTGACCGCGTGGAGTCAACCTTCCCCGGTGGTTTATTTCAGAGGCGGTTATTGCCGGTGGTTTGCCGTCCGCGAACGTCGAACCGACGATCGGTCGAATTCGACGAACTCACCGTCCCGTATCCGTCCAACCGGCAGCCAGGCCGTCGTTCCCGTCACGCCACACGCGATACACTGGCCATGGACGCGAGTCTCGATCGTCGCCCCGTCGACGCCGACCGTCTGGAAGTTCTCGACAACCAGATCGGCGAGATCGCAGTCACAGAAACCGGGCGCGTCGAGGCGCCAGAGTTCGCTAACACGCACTTCTCGGGTGTCGTCGATGGATAGCCACGCCCCGTCATCGAGGACGCGTAAGCGGGTGGTCACACACCGGGTTCGGTCTCGACGAATCAAACGGTGCCGATGCTCGCAAACGCGGACGCGGTTGATAACGCCGAGATGACGGGGAACCGCCCGACTACGGTCGGGTTGGAGGGGGTACGTCAGTCACGGATACCGGAATTCTTTTCCGGTACCATGGAGTAGTGGTTCGATTTACTCGTGTGACGAGGCTTATGATCGATGGAGTCGTACCTCGACGCGATGATGGATCCGACCCCCGATCGTGCCGTCGATCGATCCGTCGATACCGATGACGAAAGAGTCAACCGACAGCACACCTCCGCGGACGTCGCTCCCGAGCTCTTCGAGGACGTTCCGCGAGAGCGATGACAGATCGATCCGCGTCGAGCGCAGGCGACGACGAGCCGGAGACCGAGTCCAGTGATGACGCCGACCCGGAGACTGAGCCGGAACAGACTCAGGAGGGCGATGGCACGGAACATCTCGACGACATCGATGACGGGGTCGGGTGTACGGAGATCTGGGAACACCTTTCGGAGCGGCGGGAGGCGGAGCGGGACGCGTAGCGGGACGGCCGATCGTCGGCCGCGGTCCGGTTACGACAGGTGCGCGGCGATGTCCGCCTCGGTGATGATCCCGACCGTCTCGCCGCCGTCGGTGACCATCACCGCCTTGTAGTGGTCCAGCAGGTTCCGGACCTCGTCGACGGTCGCGCCGGGTGCGACCGTGGGGAACGACTCGCTCATCACCTCGCTGACCGGGTGGTCCCCGACGTTCTCGCCCGCGTGGACCACGTCGCCCTGACTGATCGAGCCGACCGGCACGCCGTTCTGGAGCACCGGGAGCTGCGAGTACGCCTCCTCCTCCATCAGGTCCACCGCCTCGCGCACCGCGTCGTCGGGCGCGACGCTGATCACCGTCTCGTTCATCAGGTCGCTCGCGCGAACGACCTCGCCCTCCGCCTCTTGGAGCGCGTTGACGATCCGCCGGAGCGTCGAGAGCCGCGGGTCGACGTCGCCGCCCTCGATCCGGGCGATCAGGGGCTGTGAGACGTCCGCCGCGTCCGCCAACTCGCTCTGTGTCAGCTCCAGCGTCGTCCGCCGTTCGCGGAGGTCCTGCGGCGTGGGGAGTTCCATACGGTGAATAACTCCGGGTTATTAGAAAAGGTTTCGGCGGCGACCGATATCGCGGCGACGGTCGGGGCTCTCCGCGATCGGAGCGCCTTACTCGGCGTCGCCGCCGTCGTCTCCGTCCGTCTCGACGATCTCGATGACCTCGAGGGGAACGTCCCGCAGCGCGCCGCCGACCTCGCTCTTCGCGATCCGCTCGGCGTGCTCCTCGCTGTCGGCGTTGAAGATGTCGATCTCCAAGAGGAGTCCGACGAGGGCCGTGTTGGCCGCGAGGAACGCGGCGTCGAACGGCTCACCGCAGGCCGGACAGCCGGTGACGCCGGGTTCGACCTCGACGTACTGCTTGTCCGTCTCGTTGAGTCGCTTGCCGGCTTCGCTGACCGCGACGCCGATGGCGTCGTCGGTCTCCTCGACGTCACGGACCAACCAGGCGGCTTCCATCGCGACTTCGTAGTTGCTCATATCCGGGCGGACGGGCCGCAGGGTTTCCTTTCTTGTGGTTCGCCCGCGGTCGCCGTGCGAGAAGGTGTCTCCCGGAGGGTTACGGCCCCGAGAGCTACAACCGCTCGACGATCGCCGCCGTGATCTCGTCGGTCGTCGCGTCGCCGCCGAGGTCGCCGGTGCGCGGCCCGTCGGAGAGAACGCCCTCCACCGCGTCGCGCACCCGTTCGCCCTCTTCGCCGTAGCCGAGGTACTCCAGCAGCATGGCGGCCGACAGTATCGCCGCCGTCGGGTTCGCGACCCCCTCGCCGGCGATGTCGGGCGCGGTGCCGTGGACCGGTTCGAACAGCGCGTTGTCGTGGCCGACGTTCGCGGAGGGAAGGAGGCCGAGCCCGCCGACGAGCCCGGCGGCCAGGTCCGAGAGCACGTCGCCCGCGAGGTTCGGGCAGACGATCACGCCGTACTGCGTCGGGTCGAGCGGGAGCTTCGTCGCGAACGCGTCCATCAGCTCCTCGTCGGCGTCGACGCCGCGCTCCGCGGCGACCGCGAGCACTTCCTCGCGGAACCGCCCGTCCGTCTCGCGCATCACGTTCGCCTTGTGCGCGACCGTGAACCCGTCCTCGGGGCCGCCGGCGGGGCCGCGCCCGTCGGCGACGAACTCGCAGGCGTACGCCGCGAGCTCCCGCGACGCCGACGAGGTGACCACCCGAGTCAGCGTCGAGAGGTCGTCCGAGAGCCGGTCCTCGTGGCCGGCGTAGACGCCTTCGGTGTTCTCGCGCAGGAAGACGACGTCCGTCTCCGGGCGCAGCGCGTCGACGCCGGGGTACGCCTTGGCGGGTCGGACGTTGACGAACGAGTCCACGGCGTCTCGCAGCGGGAGGATGACGTCGGCGGCGGTCTCGCCGGCCGCGCCGAACAGCGTCGCGTCGGCGTCCGCGGCGAGCTCGTACGTCTCCGCCGGGAGCGCCTCGCCGGTCGCCTCCTTCGTCGCGTCGCCGGCCTCGCCCCGGACGAACTCGAAGCCGAGGTCGAACGACTCCAACACCTCCAGGGCCGCGGGGACGACCTCCCGGCCGATCCCGTCGCCCTCGATGACGGCGACCTCGTGGCTCACGCCTCGTCCCCCGGGATGTCCGCCTCCGGGACGTAGGGCAGCGACCGGGCGGTCTCGCGGACCGCGCCGGCGTTCGCGCCCATCAGCGCCGTGGTGTCCCAGACGCCCTCGACGAGGGCCTTCCGCTGGGCGTCGTGGACCGTCGCGTCGATCGCGGTGTCGTCGTAGGTGATCGTCTCCGCGGCCACGTCGATGTCGACCTCCGCGTCGGGGTTCGCCTCGACGTAGTCCTGAAGCGCCTCGATCGACTCCTGGTCGGCCGTGACCGTCGGGATGCCGAGCGCGAGGCAGTTCCCCGCGAAGATCTCCGCGAACGACTCGCCGACGACGGCGTCGATCCCCCAGCGCATCAGCGCCTGGGGGGCGTGTTCGCGCGAGGAGCCGCAGCCGAAGTTGGCGTTGACGACGAGGACGTTCGCGCCCCGGTACTGCTCCTCGTTGAAGGGATGGTCCTTCTCGTTGTCGTCGTCGTCGAACCGCTGGTCGAAGAAGGAGAACTGGCCCAGCCCGTCGAAGGTGACGACCTTCATGAACCGCGCCGGGATGATCTGGTCGGTGTCGATGTCGTTGCCCCGGACCGGGATCCCGGTACCGGAGACTTCGGTCACCTTCTCCGCCGGCGCCTCGCCGGCGCTGAAATCGGGCGAGCTCATACGATCGCCACCTCCTCCATCTCGCGGACGTCGGTGACCTCGCCGGTCACCGCCGCGGCCGCGACCATGATCGGGCTCATCAGCACGGTCCGCCCGTCCTTCGAGCCCTGCCGGCCGACGAAGTTCCGGTTCGAGGAGGACGCGCTCGCCTCGTCGCCCTCCAACTGGTCGTCGTTCATGCCGAGACACATCGAACAGCCCGGCTCGCGCCAGTCGAACCCGGCCTCGATGAAGATCTCGTCGAGCCCTTCGGCCTCGGCGGCGTCCCGGACGCGCTGGCTGCCGGGGACGACCATCGCGCGCACGTCGTCGTCGACCTCGCGGCCCTCGACGAACGCCGCGGCCTCGCGGAGGTCTTTCAGGCGCGCGTTGGTACAGGAGCCGAGGAACGCCACGTCGATGTCGTACCCCTCCATCGTGTCGCCCGGCTCGACGCGCATGTGCTTCTGCGCGCGACGCGCGGTGTCGCTGTCCTCCTCGGGGAGGTCGTCCGGGTCCGGGATGGGCTCGGTGATGCCCGCGGTCTGTCCCGGCGTGGTCCCCCACGTCACGGTCGGCTCGATCGCCGAGCCGTCGATGGTGACGATGTCGTCGTACTCCGCGCCGTCGTCGGTCCGGATCGACTCCCAGTAGGGCTTCAGCCGCTCGAACTTCTCGGGGTCGTCGGCGAAGGCGTCCGTCTCCCGGAGCCACTCGTAGGTGGTCTCGTCGGGGTTGACGTAGCCCGCGCGAGCGCCGCCCTCGATGGACATGTTACAGATGGACATCCGTCCCTCCATCCCGAGCTTCTCGATGGCCTCGCCGGCGTACTCGTAGACGTAGCCGACCCCGCCGTCGGTCCCGAGCTTCCCGATGATCGTGAGGATGATGTCCTTCGCGGTGACGCCCTCACCGAGCTCGCCCGTGACCTCGATCCTGCGGACCTTCTGTTTCTCCATCGCGACGCAGCCCGTCGCCAGCACGTCGCGGATCTGCGACGTGCCGATGCCGAACGCCAGCGCACCGAACGCGCCGTGCGTCGACGTGTGCGAGTCGCCGCAGACGATGGTCATGCCGGGCTGCGTGAGCCCCTGCTCCGGCCCGATGACGTGGACGATCCCCTGATCGCCGGAGTCCGGGTCGGAGAAGTCGATGCCCGAGCCGCGGACGTTCTCCTCCAGCTCCGCCATCATGCTTTCGGCGGCCTCGTCGCTGTAGGGCCGGTCGCGGTTGCCGGTCGGCACGATGTGGTCGACCGTGGCGTGGGTGCGCTCCGGGAAGGCGACCTCCCGCCCGCGCTCCTTCAGCATGCCGAACGCCTGCGGGCTGGTGACCTCGTGGACGAGGTGGAGCCCGACGAACAGCTGGTCCTGTCCCGTTGGCAGCTCCGTCACCTTGTGGTGGTCCCACACCTTGTCGTACAGGGTCCCCTCGCTCATCGGGGATCACCCGCGCGGGGCGCGGTCGCCGTCGCTTCGGTCCCGTCGCCGCGGACGCCCATCAGGCCGTCACCTCGGCCGACTCCTCTTCCTCCTCGCCCTCCTCCTGCCACGCGAACAGGCCGCGAAGCTCCTCGCCGACGGCCTCGATCTCGTGGTTCTTCTCGGCGTTGCGGAGCTGGGTGTACGACGGCCGGCCCGCCTGGTTCTCCGAGATCCACTCGCGGGCGAAGGTGCCGTTCTGAACGCCTTCGAGGACCTCCTCCATGTTCGCGCGGACCTGGTCGTCGATGATCTCGTCGCCCCGGGTGAGTCCGCCGTACTCCGCGGTGTGTGAAACGGAGTCCCACATGGCGCCGAGCCCGCCCTCGTACATCAGGTCGACGATGAGCTTCATCTCGTTCATGCACTCGAAGTACGCCATCTCGGGGGAGTAGCCCGCCTCGACGAGCGTCTCGTACCCCTGCTTGATCAGCGAGGCGATGCCGCCGCAGAGGACGGCCTGCTCGCCGAACAGGTCGGTCTCGGTCTCCTCGCGGAAGCTCGTCTCGACGACGCCGGCGCGGGTGCAGCCGATCGCGGCCGCGTACGCGAGCGCCTCGTCGTGGGCCTCGCCCGTGGCGTCCTGATACACCGCCAGCAGCCCCGGCGTCCCCTGGTCGTTCTCGTAGTTCCGGCGGACGATGTGGCCCGGCGACTTCGGCGCGATCATCGTCACGTCGACGTCCTCGGGCGGCTGGATCTGGTTATAGTGGATGTTGAACCCGTGCGCGAACTGGAGCGTGTCGCCGGGCTCCAGGTTCGGCTCGATCGACTCCTCGTAGACGTCCGCCTGGACCGTGTCGGGCAGGAGGACGCTCACGATGTCGGCCGCCTCGGCGGCGGCGGCCGGCGTCGCGACCTCGAGCCCGTCGCTCTCGGCGGCCGCGCGCGAGGAGCTGTCCTCGCGGAGGCCGACGACCACGTCGATCCCGCTCTCGTGGAGGTTCTGGGCGTGCGCGTGCCCCTGCGAGCCGTAGCCGAGCACGGCCACGACCGTCTGGGCGATCGCTTCGCCGTCCGCGTCTTCGTCGTAGTATACGTTGGATTCGACCGTCTGCATGTCGTTGTCGCTCATTGTGTAATGTGTGAGTGTGTGTCTGCGTCAGCTGTCGTGCGTCGTCGGTTCGCCGGCCGTTCCGGGTTTCTCTCCGGGCGCCGTCGGGACGTCGCCGCGCGCGAGCGCGGTCTGGCCCGTTCGAGCGATCTCGATGATGCCGAACTGGCGGAACGCGTCGAGCGCGTCGTCGATCCGCGCCTCGTCGCCGGTGAGCTGGACGGTGATCGTCCGCGGCCCGGCGTCGAGCGTCCGACCGTCGTACATCTCGGTGACGGCGTGGACCGCGGCCGGGTCGTCCGCCTCGATCTTCAGCAGGACGAGCTCCGCCGTCACCGCGTTGCCGGACACCTCGCCGACGGATATCACGGGTTTCAGCTTCGCCATCTGCTTTTCGATCTGGTCGATGCCGGGGTCCGTCTCCTCGACGACCATCGTGATCCGCGAGTGTCCGTCGACGGTCGTCGGCCCGACCGTGAGGCTCTCGATGTTGAACTGGCGGCGGGAGACGAGCCCGGAGACGCGCGCGAGCACGCCCGGCTCGTCCTCCACGAGCGCCGAGATGACGGCGCGCCGCGACTCGTGTTCGGCCTCGACGACGGGGTCGATCCGGATCCCTTCGAGATTTCGGCGCCCCTCCGGGTGGTCCCGCTCCTCGGGGCCCGGCTGCTCGCCCGGCGCCGGCCGGGAGTCGGGCTCCGGGACGCCGCCGGACGCGGAGCCGCCGTCGGTCGCGGGTCGGGAGTCGGGCGAATCGCCGCTCATAGCTGGTCCTCCGCGGTGGCGAACTTCCCGTTTGCGCCGCCGCTCGGCACCATCGGCAGGACGTTCTCCTCGGGGTCGACGTGGAAGTCGATCACGGCGGGGCCGTCGTAGTCGAGGGCCTCCTCGACCGCCGGCGCGACCTCGTCGTAGTCGTCGACGCGGAGGCCGAGGGCGCCGAACGCCTCCGCGAGCTTGTCGAACTCGGGCATCCACGTGTAGTCGGAGGCCATGTGACGCCCCTCGTAGAAGGCGTCCTGCCACTGCCGCACCATGCCGATGTACTCGTTGTTGAGCACGGCGATGGTGACGTCGAGGTCCTCGCGGACGGCCACGGAGAGCTCCTGCATCGTCATCAGGAAGGAGCCGTCGCCGTCGAAACAGACCACGTCGCGGTCGGACTCGCCCATGGCGTCGGCGGCGACCCGCGCGCCGACCGCGGCGGGCACGCCGTAGCCCATCGTCCCCAGACCGTGCGAGGAGACCCACGTCCGGGGCTCCGTGTACGTCCAGAACTGGGAGGCCCACATCTGGTGTTGGCCGACGCCGGTCGTCACGATGGCGTCGTCGTCGGTCGCCTCGTCGAACGCCTCGACGACGAACTGCGGTTTCAGCGGCTCGTCCTCGGGCGTCGCGTACGTGAGCGGGTACGTCTCCTTCCACTCGGCGCACCGCTCGCGCCACGCCCCGGCGTCGGGCGCCTCGCGGACCGCCGCGGTGAGCTGGTCGAGGACGCGCTCCGCGTCGCCGATCAGCGGGTGGTCCGCGTGGACGTTCTTCGAGATCTCGGCCGGGTCGATGTCGACGTGGACGACCTCGGCCTCGGGCGCGAAGGTGTCGATACCGCCGGTGAGCCGGTCGTCGAACCGGGTGCCGACCGCGATCAGGCAGTCGGTGTGGGTGATCGCCATGTTCGCGTAGCCGGTGCCGTGCATCCCGGCCCACGAGAGGCAGAGATCGTCGTCCTCGGGGAACGAGCCGATCCCGGGCATCGTCGTCGTCACCGGGATCCCGTACGTCCGCGCGAACGTCCGCGCGGCGTCGCTCGCCTCGGCCTTGATCACGCCGCCGCCGAACAGACAGAGGGGCCGCTCGGCCTCCTCGATGGCCCGAGCCGCCGACTCGACCGCGTCGGTGTCGGCGTTCGGGTCGGGGTCGGTGCCGGCCGGGGGCGTCGCCGGCCCCGGCGTCTCGTCGGTCTCGCCCTGCGTGACGTCCTTCGGGAGGTCGACGAGCGTCGGCCCCGGGCGACCGGCCCGGGACAGCTCGAACGCCTCGCCGACGGTGTCGCCGACGGTGTCGGCGCCGCTCGCGAAGTAGTTGTGCTTCGTGATCGGACGGGTGACCCCGATCGTGTCGGTCTCCTGGAACGCGTCGTTGCCGACGAACTCGGTCGGCACCTGTCCGGTCAACGCGAGCATCGAGTCGGAGTCCATGTCGGCGTCGGCGATCCCGGTGACGAGGTTCGTCGCGCCCGGGCCCGAGGTCGCCAGGCAGACCCCCGGTTCCCCGGACACGACGCCGTACGCGTCGGCGGCGTGGACGGCGCCCTGCTCGTGGGCCATCGTGACGTGGTCGATCGAGGAGCTGTACAACGCGTCGTAGACGGGCATGATCGCGCCGCCCTGGACGCCGAAGGCCGTCTCCGCGCCGGCCGCCTCGAGGGCGGCGACGACCGACTCCGCGCCGGTCGCGACCGTCCCCGCGGCGGGCGTCTCGTCGGGATCGGCGCCGGGCGCCCCGTCGTCGGCTCCCGTCGCCGGCTCCTCGGAGCCCTCCGGATCGTCCTCTCGTGGGTGTGCTGCTGTGTCGCTCATTGTCGTGGTGGTGTTCGGTGTGGCATCTCTCGCGCGTCGAGGGTCGGTCCGACCGCCGCCGCGATCGGATCGCGGTCCGTCGGCCGGCGGTCGATAGTTCGTCGAGTCGGTGAGGAAGGGGTGATGTAGGGGATTATACCCCTACGATGATCGGCGCGACGGCTCCGGCGACGTCGACTGTCGTCGGAAGTGCGGTGTGCCGTCGCATCTCGCCCTGACCAACGGAGTCCGGGTATAAATCCCTGTCGGGGCGCCGACACGGTCGGTCGGATCGCGGCGTCGAACCGGTCCGCCGTTCCGAACCGGTTCGGGGCACGCGGACTCCCCGGAGCCCCCGTCGACTCGCGCGGCGGTCGCTCGGCGGGCTCCCCGGTCAGGGGGGCGGCCATCAGACCCGGACCTCCTCCTCGCGGTCGATGCCCGCCTCCTCGGCGAACCGCTCGACGTCGCCGGCGGTCACCTGCCGCTTGCCGGCGCCGTACTCCTTGACGCGTTTGGTGATGCGCCGGACCTCGCCGTCGCTCGGGACGAAGCCGGCCTCCTCCAGGTGCTTGCGCACGCTGTGGGTGCCGGTGTGTTTCCCGAGCACGAACTCGCGCTCGGCCCCGACCATCTCCGGGGTCATCACGCCGGTCTCGAACGTGTCGCTGTTCTCGATGACGCCGGCGGCGTGGATGCCCGACTCGTGCGCGAACGCGTTCCGTCCGGTGACGGGCTTGTTCGCGGGCACGGGGATGTCGGACGCCTCCTCGACGATCCGCGCCAGCTTGGTGATCTGGGTCGTGTCGATGCCGGTGTCGACGCCGTACACCGACTCGACGGCCATCACGACCTCCTCGTATGCGGCGTTGCCGGCGCGTTCGCCGATCCCGTTGACCGACACCTGCGCCTGCTCGGCGCCGTTCTCGAAGCCCATGATCGCGTTCGCCGCGGCCATCCCGAAGTCGTCGTGCGTGTGCACGTCGACGCGGGCGTCGGTCGCGTCGACGACGGCCTCCACGGTCTTCCCGAAACTCGTCGGCATCGCCACGCCGCACGTGTCCGGGATGTTGATCCAGTCCGTGCCGGCGTCGCTGACCGCCTCGACGATCTCCGTCAGGTACGTCGGGTCCGTCCGGGTGGCGTCCATCGGCGAGAACATGCACTCGACGCCGGCGTCTTTCACCTTCTCGACGGCGGCGACGGCGCGTTCCTTCGCCTCCGCGCGGGTCGCGTGCATCGAGTCCTCCAGCTGGACGTCGCTGGTGGAGACGAACACGTGGACCATCTCGACGCCGGAGTCGATCGCGGCGTCGATGTCGCCGTCGACGACCCGCGCCAGCCCGCAGACGGTGGTGTCCGTCGCGGCGGCGATGTCGCTGACGGCCTCGAACTCCGCGTCCGAGTTCACCGGGAACCCCGCCTCGATGACGTGGGTGTTCATGTCGTCCAGCGTCGCCGCTATGCGGCGTTTCTCGTCGTAGCTGAACGACGTCCGTGGTGACTGTTCTCCGTCTCGTAACGTCGTGTCGAAGATCCGTACAGGACCGATTTCGATGTTAGAAGCTATCGTGCCCTGGAAGAACTCGATCCGCCGGGGTGTCCGACGAAGCCTCCGTGATGTCTGTCATCGACTGTCGACAGGACGGTCGAGAACTTAACGCTTGTGCCAATAGCAAAAACGACGCCTCGCTGACAGTGGCTCTCGTGTCGGCGTCGTCGAAAAACCGCCTGACGTGAGCGCCGTATCCATTCTTTATACTCCTTATACGCTAACCGCGAACGGCCGGGTATGTGGTTTCGGAACCGCGTTGATAAGCCCGATCGACGTTCGTTTCGTTTCGGCCGCGCCCGGGCACGCCGCCGCGGCGCCGCCGGCTCAGAGACCGAGCGCGTCGGTGATCTCGCGGCGCGCCGCCAACAGCGCCTCGTCCGTTCGGTCGCGGGGGCGAGCGGCGTCGACGTCGACCACCGTCTCGACCGTCCCGGGTTGGGCGCCGAGGACGGCGACGCGGTCGGCGAGGTACGCGGCCTCCTCGACGTCGTGCGTGACCATTGCGACCGTGGTCCCCCGCGCCGCCCACACGTCGAGCAGGTGGTCCTGCTGTTCGCGTTTCGTTAGCCGATCGAGCGCCGAGAACGGCTCGTCGAGCAGTAGCACCTCCGGCTCGTAGGCCAGCCCCCGCGCCAGCGAGACGCGCTGGGCCATCCCGCCCGAGAGCTCGCCGGGCGAGCTCTCCGCGAAGCCGCCGAGTCCGACCGTCTCGATCAGCTCGTCGACTCGGTCGCGCGCGGCGGGGTCGTCGCGGTCGACGTCGGCCGGGAGCCCGAGGGCGACGTTCTCACGCACGTCGGCCCACGCGAGGAGCCGCGGCTCCTGGAACACCATCCCGACGGCGTCGCTGCCGCCCTCGCGCACGTCGACCCCGCCGACCGCGGCGTCGCCCTCGAACCGGTCCTCCAATCCGGAGAGCACGCGCAACAGCGTCGACTTCCCGCAGCCGGACGGGCCGACCACCGCGAGGAACTCCCCGTCCCCGACCGCGAGGTCGACGCCGTCGAGTGCGACAGTCTCGCCGTAGCGCTTGGTGAGCCCGCTGACGGCGAGGGTCGGATCGGTCGGTGGGTCGGTCGGCGGATCGGTCGCCGGGTCCGTCGTCGGTTCGGAGTCTCGTTCCGTCTCGGTCGTCGCGTCGCCGTCGGGACGACCCTCGTCGTCGTCCGTCTCGACGTCGCTGTCAGCGAGCACGCCCCTACCGAACGACGACACGGTTCTTCACCTCCTTGACCGCCAGATCCGAGAGGTTCCCGAGGAAGGCGAACAGCAGGATCGAGCCGACGATGATGTCCGGGCGCGCGAGCACGCGGCCGTCGCTCAGCAGGAACCCGATCCCCTCGCTGGCCGCGATCAGCTCCGCGGCCACGACGAACATCCACGCCAGACCGACGCCGCCCCGGATCCCGACGAGCAGGCTCGGCACCGCGGCCGGGAACACGACCCGGCGGAGCGACTCGACCCGGCCGAGGTCGTACACCTCGGCGACCTCCAGCAGGTCCTCGCTCACCTCGCCGATCCCCGTCGAGAGGTTGAGGTAGACGGGGAAGAAGGCGCCGACGGCGATCAGGAGCACCTTCGCGCCCTCGCCGATCCCGAACCAGAGCAGGAACAGCGGCACCCACGCCAGCGAGGGGATGTTCTTGAGGCTCTGGAGCAGGGGGTCGAGCAGGTCGGCGGCGAGTCCGGAGAGCCCGGTGAGCGTCCCGAGGACGACCCCGACGCTCGCGCCCAGGAGGACCCCGAGGAACACGCGCTGGACCGTGATCGCGACGTGGCCCCAGAGCTCGCCCGAGGCGCTCAGCCCGTAGAGGGTCTCGACCACTCGCAGCGGCGTCGGTAGCTGGTGGGCGGCGAAGACGCCGGTCGCGACCAGCAGGTGCCAGGCGACGACGATCGCCGCGGGCACGACGAGCCCGAGCAGCCACCGGAACCGGTCGGCGTCCGGGAGAAGTCCGGCGGCGGCCTCGGCTCCCGTCCGTCCCGTCTCGCGCGTCGTCGCCATCTCACTCTCCCCCGCTCCCGGCGTCGCCGACGCTCTCGGCCGCGAACTCCGCGTCGAGCAGGTCGTCGATGCTCCCCGCGGGGTCGGCGTCGTCGGCGACGAGCCCCTCCCGCTCCAAGATCGGCGCGAGGTCGGAGAGCAGCTCGCGGTGGGCCTCTCCCGGAAGCGGCTCGGAGAGGTCGGTGCGGCGCGTGAACACGCGCTCGGCCACCGCTTGGGACATCTCCGACTCGCTCGCGAGGATGCCCGCGGTCTCCGCGGGGTTCTCGATCGCCCACTCGCGGCCGCGCTCGTACGCCTCGACGACCCGCCGGGCGTCACCCGGGTGATCCGCGAGGAACCCGTCGAGGAAGTTGAGGAAGCCGTAGGTGTTGTACGCGGGCTCGCGGAAGAACAGCTCCGCGCCGTCGTGTTCCAGCTCCAGCTCGGCCATGTGCGGGTCGAGACCGGCCCACGCGTCCACGTCGCCTCCCACAAGCGCCGACTGCCCCTCGGGGTGTTGGAGGTGGACGACCTCGACGTCGTCCTCGCTCAGGCCGGCGTCGTCGAGCGCCTGCAGCAGGAAGAAGTACGGGTCGGTACCGCGGGTGGCGGCGACGCGCTTCCCCTCGAGGTCGGCGACCGACTCGATCCCCGTCTCCGCGAACGTGACGAGCGCGGTCCACTCCGGCTCGGAGTAGACGTACGGCGTCGTGATCGGGACGCCGTTCGACCGCGCCATCAGCGCCGCGATCCCGGCGGTCGAGGCGACCTCCGCCTCTCCGCCCTGCGAGTACTCGTTCGCCTGGTTGCTGCCGAGGCTCAGCACCCACTCGATCTCGACGTCCGTCTCCGCGAACGCCGCCGACAGCCAGCCCTTCTCGCGCAATACGAGGCTGACCGGGTTGTAGTAGGCGTAGTCGACCGTCACGGTCCGTCCGTCGCTCCCGGCGCAGCCGGCGAGCAGCGAGCCGCCGACCGCCGCGCCGGTGCCGCGCAGGAACTGTCTTCGTTCCATCGTACCACCTCGTACCGGTGCCACTGATAAGGGCGTATGCTTATAGAGAATAATTATCTGCACCTATGATGTCTAATAGTAATTTATTCTGTGGCATGAGAGACGAACACAGGGACTGATCCGCCGGCTCGGAGTCTCTGACGGCGGTCCGCGCGGCTGAGTCTGTCCGCGAGCCGCGAGCCGTCCGATGCCCGACGTGTGTGATACCGGAACCGATTGCCGTCACGCGTCACGCGACCCGCGTCGTCGAGGCGACGGTCGCGCTCCGCGAGGCGCTCGTCGAGGTCGCCGGCTACGCGTCGTCGAGACCGCGAACCGCGTCGAGGAGAGCGCCGTCGTCGGCCGCGGCGTCGCCCTCGACGACCCGGTCGGCGGCCGCGAGGACAGTCCCGTTCGGGTCGGGTCGGTCGCCCTCGATCCGATCGGTGTCGCCGCCGGCGCCGTCGACGACGACGGTCGCGTCGGCCTCGCGCGCCAACGCCGTCGCGGCCTCGCGGGCCTCCGGACCGACGGGCTCGAACGGGGGCGCGGCGACGAGCGCGGCGCCGGCGTCACGGGCGGTCTCGGCGGCCGCGTCGCCCTCGGGGACTACCCCGACCGAGAGGTCGTGTCCGGCGGCCGCGAGGCGGGCGACGACCCGCGAAGCCTCCCGTCCAGTCCCGACGACGTGGAGCCGGCGCTGGTCGGCGCCGTCGCGGGCCGCGTCGCCCCCGCCGGCCGCGTCGACCGTATCGAAGGCGGTGACCGCGGGCGTCCCGGTC
>NZ_NHPF01000001.1:0-13394 GCF_002252925.1 Halorubrum sp. Ea8 | reverse complement strand
TCGCCGTGCTCCTCGGCGCCGGCGGCGACGACGAGCCGGCGGACGGCGAGGAGCACGGCGAGCGCGAGGAGCCGGACCAGACCGACCCGGACCTCCGCGAGGTCGGGCGGACCGCGGGCGCGGCGGCCGACCGGATCGAGCGGTCGGACGCCGACAACGGGGTGTACCGCGCGTGGCGCGACATGACCGAGGCCCTCGACGTGGACCGGCCCGCCTCCTCGACGCCCGCCGAGTTCGCGGCCGCGGCCGTCGACGCCGGCGTCGACGCGGAGCCGGTCGGAGACCTCACCGCCGTCTTCGAGCGGGTGCGGTACGGGGGCGAGGAGGCGACCGAGGAGCGCGAGCGCCGGGCCGCCGAGGCCCTCCGGCGGATCGAGGAGCGCCACGGGGGTGCGGAGTAGTGGTCCGGCCCCTCGTCGCCCTCGGCGTGGCGGCGGTCGCGGTCGGCTTCGTCGCCGCCGTCGACCGCGGGGTCGCGAGCGCGCTGGACCCCTCCGAGACCGTGGTCACGCTGATCGGCGCGCTCGGCGTGGTCCAGGGGCTCAGGTACGCGAACGCCAGACGGAGGCGGCGACGCGAGGCGGCCGCCCCCGGCGACCCGGAGCGGCGGGCGCCGGCCGCGGTGCCCGGCGCCGACCTCGACGACCGGATCGAGCGGGCGACCGGTCCCGCGCGCGGCGGACACCGAGCGCGTCGACAGGTCCGCGAACGGGTCCGAGAGCTGGCGGTCGCGACCGTCGCCCGCGAGCGAAACGTCTCGGTCGAGGCGGCCGAGCGCCTCGTCGAGACCGGCGACTGGACCGGCGACGCGACCGCCGCCGCGTTCCTCGCGCGCTCGTCGTCGTACCCGGTCCGGGTCCGGCTGCGGGCGATGGTCACCGGGCGCTCGCGCTACGAGTTCGGCCTCCGGGCCGTCGTCGACGCGATCCGCCGGGCGGAGGGAGAAAGAGGCGCCGGCGGCGCGGGGGCGACGCCGGAGGCCGACCGATGAGCCGGGGTCGCCGGTCGGCGGCGGTCGACGCCGGAAGGGCGGCGGATAGCGAGGAGAGCGACGACGAGGGAAGCGACGACGAGGGAGGGGGGGACGGCGGGGGAAGCGACGACGGGCCCGCGACGACCGAACGCGTGACCCGCCGCGGGGTCGAGACGGGGCGGTGGGACGGGATCCGCGGTGCGGCGCTCGCGCTGGTCGGCGTCGGCGTCATCGCCCGGCGGCCGGGGCTGGTGCTCCTCGGCGCGGTCGGGGTCGGCTACGCCCTCTACGCCGGCGTCGGCGAGGCGCCGGCCGCGACGCTCGACGTCACCCGGACGGTGAGCGACGCGACCCCCGAGCCCGGCGACGAGGTGACCGTCGCGGTCCGGGCGCGCAACGTCGGCGACGCCCCCGTCGCCGACCTCCGGCTCGTCGACGGGGTTCCGCCGGCGCTGGAGGTCGTCGACGGTCCCGCGCGGATCGCGACCGCGCTCCGCCCGGGATCGGCGGCCGCGTTCGAGTACGCGGTCCGCGCGACCCGCGGCGAGCACGAGTGGGAGGCGGTCACGGCGATCACGCGCAACCCCTCCGGATCGCGCGAGCGGACGACCGCGATCGAGCCGGCCGACCCCGCGCGGGTCGTCTGTACCCCGGAGCTGGCCGCCGGCGGCGACCTCCCGCTCCGGGGGCTGACGACGCGGTACCACGGCCGGATGCCGACCGACGTCGGCGGGGCGGGCGTGGAGTTCCACGCCACTCGCGAGTACCGCCGCGGCGACCCGCTCAAGCGGGTCGACTGGAACCGCCGGGCGCGGACGGGGGAGCTGGCGACCGTGGAGCTCCGCGAGGAGCGCGCCGCCACGGTCGTCCTCCTGATCGACGCGCGGGAGTCCGCGTACGCCGCGCCCGAGCCGGCGGCGGAGACGGCGGTGGAGGCGAGCGTCGGCGCCGCCGGGCAGGCGTTCCGCGCGCTCCTCGACGGCGGCGACCGCGTCGGAATCGCGGCGCTCGGCCCCGTCGACTGCTGGCTCGCGCCGGGCGCCGGCTCGGCGCACGCCGCGCGGGGCCGCGACACGCTGGCGACCGATCCCGCGCTGGCCCCGACCCCGAGCGGGGACCGGTTCTACCGGTCGCTGTGGCTCCGCCGGTTCCGGCGGCGGCTCCCGGCCGACGCGCAGGTGCTCTTCTTCACCCCGCTCGTCGACGACGCGGCCGCGTCGATCGCGCGCCGGATCGACGCGCACGGCCACCTCGTCACCGCCCTCTCGCCGGACGTCACGGCCGGCGAGACCCCCGGCGAGCGGCTCGTGGGATTCGAGCGCCGCGAGCGGCTTCGGGAGCTCCGCTCGGCTGGGATCCGCGCGGTCGAGTGGGACGGGGAGTCGTTCCCCGTCGCGGTCGCGCGAGCGACGAACAGGTGGTCGCCGTGAGCGCCGGGTGGTCGCCGTGAGCGCCGACGGCTCCCCCGCCGACGGCGGCGCGAACGCACCGACCGACCGACCCGAGCGCGACGCCCGCCCCCCGACGCTCGCCGTCGTCGTCGCCCTCGTCGCGGCCGCGGTCGCGAGCCTCGCGGGGTTCCTCGCCGCGCCGCTCGGGGGCGCCCTCCTCGGCGCCGCGACGGTCGGACTCGTCGCCGGGTCGTTCCGGCGGTCGCACCGGCTCCTCTCGTGGGCGGCCGGGGTCGGAACCGTCGGGCTCGCGGTCGCGGGGTATCGGGGCGGAGGCGTCGAGGCGCTGCTCGTCGGCGGCGTCGCGCTCGCGGTCGCGTGGGACGCCGCGGACCACGGGCTCTCAGTCGGCGCACAGGTCGGCCGCGAGGCCCGGACCCGGCGGAACGTCGCCGTCCACGCCGGGACGACACTGCTCGTCGGCGCGCTCTCGGTCGGCGTCGTCTACGGCGTCTACCTCGCCGCCGCCGGGTCGCAGCCTGTCGCGGCCCTCGCGCTGCTCCTGTTCGGGGCGGTGGTGCTGGCGTCCGCGCTCCGGTGAGGTGGTCCGAGACGGCGGGCGGTCGGGCCGGCGGCGATCGCTTGCCCTTTTGTACTCCCCCGCCGACGCTCCGGTATGCGCACTGCAGCGACCGCGACGGCCGCGGCGTCGGCGGCGACGACAGCGGCGACGGCGGGACGCGTCGGGTGGTCGGCGTGACGGACCTCGTGACGTTCGGCGAGACGATGCTCCGGCTCTCGCCGCCGCGCGGCGACCGGCTGGAGACCGCCCGGACCCTCGGCGTACAGGCGGGCGGCGCGGAGAGCAACGTCGCGGTCGGCGCGGCGCGGCTCGGCGCGGACGCCGTCTGGCTCTCCAAGCTCCCGGAGTCGCCGCTCGGCCGCCGCGTCGTGAGCGAGCTCCGGAGCCACGGCGTCCGGACCGGCGTCGCGTGGGCCGACCCCGAGTCGAGCCGCGTCGGGACGTACTACCTCGAACACGGCGGCGAGCCCCGCGGGACGAGCGTGATCTACGACCGGGCCGACGCCGCGATCACGACGGTCGAGCCCGACGAGCTCCCGACCGCCGCGCTGGAGTCGGCCGAGCGGTTCCACACGACCGGGATCACCCCGGCGCTCTCCGAGCGGGCCGCGGAGACGACGACCGCGCTGCTCCGCGCCGCGGGGGAGGGCGGGGCGACCCGCTCGTTCGACCTGAACTACCGGGCGAAGCTCTGGGACCCCGAGACGGCCCGGGCGGCGTACGAGGAGCTGTTCGCGCACGTCGACACGCTGTTCGTCCCGCGGCGCGACGCCCGCGAGGTGCTGGGCCGCGAGGGCGACGCCGTCGAGATCGCCCACGGGCTCGCCTCCGAGTTCGGCTTCGACACGGTCGTCGTCACGCGGGGGAGCGAGGGCGCGGTGGCCCTGCGGGACGGCGCGGTGTACGAGCAGAGCGTCTTCGACGCGGAGACGTTCGACGCGATCGGCACCGGCGACGCGTTCGTCGCGGGGTACCTCGCCAACCGGCTCGACGGCGGCGACGTCGCGGACGGACTGGAGTGGGCCGCCGCGGCCGCCGCCCTGAAGCGCACCGTCGACGGCGACCTCGCCGTGATCACGCCCGATGACGTGGCCGACGTCGTCGACGGCGGCAGCGGCATCGACCGCTAGCGACCGATCGGGCTCCGATCCGGCCGGCGTCTCCGTTCCGGCCGTCGCCCGCGTTCCGACCCGTTTATAGTCGCCGGCCCGCCCCGTCAGGGTATGACCGACGACGAGCGACGGAGCGAGCTCATCGCCGCGCTGCGGGCGGCCGACGCCGTCCGATTCGGCGAGTTCGAGCTCTCGCACGGCGGCACCAGCGACTACTACGTCGACAAGTACCTGTTCGAGACCGACCCGGACGCGCTGACGCTCGTGAGCGAGGCGTTCGCGGCTCGGCTCGCCGACACGGACGCGAAGCTCGCGGGGGTCGCGCTCGGCGCGGTCCCGCTCGTGGCCGTCACGGCCGCCGAGCTGGGGCGCCCGTACGTCATCGCGCGCAAGTCGGCGAAGGAGTACGGCACCGGCAACCGCATCGAGGGCCGGCTCGACGAGGGCGAGGAGGTCGTCGTGTTGGAGGACATCGCCACGACCGGGCAGTCCGCGGTGGACGCCGTCGAGGCGCTGCGCGAGGCGGGCGCGACGGTGGACCGCGTGCTCGTCGTCGTCGACCGCGAGGAGGGGGCCGCGGAGCTGCTCGCCGACCACGACGTGGAGCTGGAGTCGCTGTTGACGGCGACGGAGCTGCTGGCGGAGCGGGACGCGGAGTAGCTCGCAGACCGCTTTTCAAACCGGCGTCAGGCCTCGGGCGCCTCGACCGTCGGCACCGCGATGCGGTCGAGGGCGTCGGCGATCACGTCGCGCTTGTCGACGTCGTTGACGGCGGCGTCGGGGGTGAGCACGAGCCGGTGCGCGAGCGTCGGCTCCGCGACGCGCTTCACGTCGTCGGGGGTGACGAACTCGCGGCCGGCGACGACCGCGGCGGCGCGGGCGGTCTCGAACAGCCGCTGGGTGCCACGGGGCGAGACGCCCACGTCGACGCGGCGGTCCTCGCGCGTCGCGCGGACGAGCGCGGCCATGTACCCGAGCAGGTCGTCCTCGACGCGCACCGTCTCGGGCACCTCGCGGAGCGCCGAGACGGCGTCGGCGTCGAGGACGCGGTCGACCGTCGGCGCCTGCTCGGCGCGACCCGCGCGGCGGCGGAGGAGCTCAACCTCGCCGTCGTCGTCGGGGTAGCCGATCGAGGTCTTGATCGCGAACCGGTCGAGCTGGGCCTCCGGCAGCGGGAACGCGCCCTCGCTCTCGACGGGGTTCTGCGTCGCGATGACGTAGAAGGGGTCGGGCAGGGCGTGGGTGTCGCCGTCGACGGTCACCTGGCCCTCCTCCATCGCCTCCAGCAGCGCGGCCTGCGTCTTCGGCGGCGCGCGGTTGATCTCGTCGGCGAGCACGACGTTGGCGAAGACCGGGCCGGGCGAAAAGGCGAAGGAGCCGTCGCGCTCGTCGAACACGTTCGTCCCGGTGACGTCGGACGGGAGGAGGTCGGGCGTGAACTGCACCCGGGAGAACTCCAGGCCGAGCGCGGTCGCGAACGAGCGCGCCGAGAGGGTCTTCCCGGTGCCGGGCACGTCCTCCAAGAGGACGTGGCCGCGGGCGAGGATCCCGAGCGTGACGCGGTCGAGGAACTCGCGGTCGGCGACGACCGCGCCGCCGACCTCGTCGACGACGCGCGAGCAGGCCGCCGCCGCTTCGGGGACGTCCATACCGGGCGCACGGGGGCCGCGCCGAAAAGCGTTGCCGGCGGCGGTCGCCTCGGCGACGCGTCGAGGCCGCTCCCGAGGTCGGCATCGGCGATCGAAACGCATAACAGCGGAACCGGCCAACCGGCAAGTGAGCCGAGGTAGCCTAGCCTGGCCAAGGCGGTAGATTCGAAATCTACTGTCCATTCGGACACCGGAGTTCAAATCTCCGCCTCGGCGCTTCTCTCTCACCCGCTCCGCCCAGCGACGCGGCCGCGGTCGAAGGGATCCCATGAGCGGTCACCGAGCGCCGCGGCGGGGAAAGAGCCATCCCTCGTCGAGGCGACGGAATCGTATGCCGGACGCGACGCTGTACGACCGGCTCGGCGGCGGGCCGGCGATCGGCGCGGTCGTCAACGAGTTCTACGACCGAGTGCTGGCCGACGAGCGGGTGGCGCACCACTTCGACGACGTGGAGATGGCCGATCAGCGCTCCCACCAGACGAAGTTCCTGAGCGCGGTCACCGGCGGCCCGATCGAGTACGGGGGCGACGACATGGAGACGGCCCACGGAGGGCTCGGCGTCACGGACGCGGAGTTCGACGCGATCGCGGCCCACCTCGACGCCGCGCTCCGCGAGTTCGACGTCGACGACGCGGACCGCGAGGCGGTACTGGAGGCGGTCGAGGCGTTCAGAGAGGACACCGTCGAGGCGTGACGCGGAGGGGAAAGCCACCGACCGCGCCCGTCGCCTACGGCTGCCCGCCCAGCGACTCCTGTTCGGATCCGGAGTCGCCCCGCAGCCGCCGTCGCCGCTTGTCGTAGGCCGCTTCCAGCTTCGCGTTGGTCGCCCGCGAGACGAGGTAGCAGTCGACCGCGTCGTCGTCGCGGGGGTGCGCGCTCGCGACCCAGACGTGGCCGTCGCCCGTCGAGAGGTCGGCCGCCCACCGCTCCGCGGCCGCGCGGCTCTCGAACGCGTGGCGGGGACCGTCCTCGAAGACGAGCCGCCCGACCTTCGCGTTCCGCTTGCGCGCCGAGGGCTTCACCGCGACGACGACGCTCACGGGCGACGTTGGGGCGTCGTCGCTTAAAAACCTCGTCAGACGCCCCCGGTCGCGGAGCGGGTGCGAACGAACCGCAAGAAACCAGACCCCCGATTCCGTACCCGTGCGCATGAGCGAGCCGGACTGGTACGAGGACGCGACGATCTACTCGCTGGACGTCAAGACGTTCAACGACGGCGACGGCGACGGCTGGGGGGACTTCCGCGGGGCGATCGAGCGGCTCGACTACCTCGACGAGCTCGGGGTCGACGCGCTCTGGATCCGACCGTTCTACCCGAGCCCGCTCCGCGACAACGGCTACGACGTCGCCGACTACTACGGCGTCGACGACCGGCTCGGGAGCCTCGCCGACTTCCGTGAGTTCGCCGACCGGGCGCACGAGCGCGGGATCCGCGTGATCACCGACCTCGTCTTCAACCACACCTCGAACGAACACGAGTGGTTCCGACGGGCGCGCGAGGACCCCGAGTCGGAGTACCACGACTACTACCTGTGGACGAGCCACCTGGCGGACGCCCACCAGCGCGGGAACATCTTCCCGGAGTACGAGGACGGCGTCTGGTCGTACGACGAGGTCGCGGACAAACACTACTTCCACCAGTTCTACGGCCACCAGCCCGATCTCAACGTCGCGAACCCCGCGGTCCGCGAGGAGCTGTACGACGTGCTCCGCTTCTGGCTCGACCGGGGCGCCGACGGCTTCCGGATCGACGCCGCCCACCCGATGCTGATGCCGAAGGGCCACGACGCGACCACCCTCGACGAGACCGACCTCGGCGACCCCATCGAGCTGTTCAAGGAGATGCGCCGGGTCGTCGAGGCGGAGCAGTCCGACGCGGTGCTGCTGGCCGAGGCCGACGACGAGCCGGAACACCTCGACTACTACTTCGGCGACGGCGAGGCGTTCCACCTCCAGTTCAACTTCGTGATGAACGCGCACCTCACGTACGCGGTCGGCGTCAAGGACACCTGGCCGCTACAGCGCGCCGAGGAGGTCCTCCCCGACGTCTCCGGCGTCGGCACCTGGGTGAACTTCCTGCGGAACCACGACGAGTGGAACCTGCTGAAGCTGCCGGAGGAGGCGTTCGAGCACGCCCGCGGGTACTTCGGCGACGACGACGGCGACTCGTGGATCTTCGAGCGCGGCCACCGGCTCCGGCTGGCCGACCTGTACGACGGCGACCCCGGTCGGATCGCCGTCGCCCACAGCCTGCTCTTCTCGCTGCCCGGCTCCGTCGCGCTCCAGTCCGGCGACGAGATCGGGATGGGCGCGGACCTCTCCCTGCCCGAGCGCGAGGCCGTCCGCACGCCGATGCAGTGGGACGACTCCCCGAACGGCGGCTTCTCGACGGCCGCCCCCGAGGAGTGTTACAACCCCGCGGTCGACGAGGGGCCGTCCGCCTACGACCGCGTGAACGTCGCCGCCCAGCGCGGCGACCCCGACTCGCTGCTCTCGCGGGTCGAGGCGCTCGTGGCGGCCCGCGACGCCTGTCCGGAGATCGCCCGCGGCGACTACCGCGCGCTCGAGACGGACCACAAGGAGACGCGCGTCCACCGGTTCGAACACGACGGAACCGTCCTCCTCTGCGCGCACAACCTCGCGGACGGGTACCGCGAGGAGGTCGTCGGGTTCGACGTCGACCCGGACACCGTCGAGCACGTCGTCGGCGACGGCGAGCACCACGTCGCGGAGGGGGGCGTCACGGTCGAGCTCGACGCCTGCGACTACGCGTGGCTGCGCGGCGAGAAGCGCTGAGGGCGGCGACGGCGGGTCGGGGATTCCTTCGCTCAGTCGTCCGCGAGCGAGGCGACGTCCGGGACCGAGCCGTCCTCGGCGGCGGCCGAGAGCAGGCGGTCGAGCCCGTCGACCATCGCGACGACGCTGGCGCGGGTGATGTCGGCGTCGGTCGAGGAGACCGAGACGGAGCGGTCGCCGCGCGAGAGGTCGACCTCGACGGTGACGACCGCGTCGGTGCCGCCCGTGATCGCGTCGACGTGGTAGGAGTCCAGGTCGAAGGAGACGCCGCCGGTGCCGTCGCTCTCGGCGCCGTCGCCGTCGCCCGCCAGCGCGGCCCGCACGGCTTCGAGGCCCGCGTCGACCGGACCGGCGCCCGTGCCGGAGGCGACGCGCTGCTCGTCGCCGACGCGGAGCCGGACCGACGCCGTGGGGAGGTTCCCGCCGGAGGTGGCCGAGAGGTCGACGAGCTCGACGCGGCGGTCGCGCTCGCGGCCCTGCACGTCCTCCGTGATCGCGAGCAGGTCGGCGTCGGTGACGCGCTTCCCGCGGTCCCCGAGCTCCTTCACGCGGCTCACGACCTCGCTCAGCTCGTCGGCGTCGACCGCGACGTCGTGCTCGGCGAGCGCGGCCTTGACGCCCGCGCGGCCGGCGTGTTTACCGAGGACGAGCCGGCGCTCGCGGCCCACCGTCTCCGGCGGGTACGGCTCGTACATCGTCCCGTCCTTGAGCGTGCCGTCGGTATGAATCCCCGACTCGTGGGCGAAGGCGTTGGCGCCGCAGACCGCCTTGTTCGGCGGGAGCGCGACGCCGGTCGCCTCCGAGACGGTCCGGCAGAGCCGGTAGAGCCGCTCTAACTCGACCGTGGCGACGTCGTACGATCGGGCGAGCGCGACGGCGACCTCTTCGAGGGCGACGTTGCCGGCGCGCTCGCCGACGCCCATCACGGTGCCGTGGACGGTGTCGGCGCCGGCCGTCAGCCCCGCGTGGACGTTCGCCACGCCGAGGCCGAGGTCGTCGTGGGTGTGGAGGCTCGTCGGGCCGAGGTCGGCGAGCCGGGAGACGACCTCGGCGGTGCGCTCCGGGTCGGCCGCGCCGACGGTGTCGCAGTAGCAGATCCGGTCGGCGCCCGCGTCGAGGCCGGCGCCGAGCAGGCGTTCGAGGTAGTCGAGGTCGGCGCGGGAGCCGTCTTCGCCGAGCACCTCGACCCAGAGGCCGTGGTCTTTGGCGTACTCGACGAGCTCGACCGTCGTCTCGACCACCGCCTCGCGGGTCGACCCGACCTTCGTCTCGACGTGCTTGTCCGAGGCGGGGACGACGAGGTTGATCCCGTCGACGCCGCAGTCGAGCGCGTGGTCGACGTCCCGCTTCACGCCGCGGGCGAAGCTCGTCACGGTCGCGTCGAACCCCTCGTCGGCGACCCGGCGGATCGCCTCGCGCTCGCCCTCGGAGGTGCACGCCGAGCCGGCCTCGATCAGGTGCATCCCCGCGGCGTCGAGCTCGCGGGCGACGTCGACCTTCTCGGCCGGCGTCAGCGAGACGCCGGGCATCTGCTCGCCGTCGCGCAGGGTGGTGTCTAACAGCTGTACCTCGTCGAGTTCGGTGAGTGGTGTTCGGGTCAAAAGGAAGTCCGTCGGCTCTGCGGTGGGTTCGGGGTCGGTGCCGCCGCGGGGCGGTCGTGCCCCGGAGTCGTTATCGCCGGAGAATTTCGCGGCCAGCCGCCGGGAGGCGACTTCCTCTATCCTCCGAACGACCACGATCGTCTCGTGTCATTCGTGTCCGTGCCGACGCGTCACACACGTATAAACGGACGGGTCGCGACAGGAATGACCAACGGATCGTCGGCGAGATCGGTGGTTCGTCGAGGATCCGCCGACGTGGTCACGCGCGCCAAGGGCGGCAGGATTACACGCGCGGGTCGAGAGCGGGCCCGCGTGAAACGAGTCGCGATCGACGACGTCGACGTCGTCACGAACCCGATGGACGTCCACGACGTGCGCAAACCGGTCTCTCGGACCCTCGGCACCGAACACGTCGCGATGAACTACTTCGAGCTCGCGCCCGGCGACGCCCTCTCCGGCGGACTCCACGCGCACGGCGAGCAAGAGGAGCTGTTCTACGTCCGCTCCGGCACCGCCACCTTCGAAGTGGGCCGGGAGCGCGAGCGCGTCGACGTCGGGGCCGGCGAGCTGATCCGGTTCGCGCCCGGGGAGTTCCAGTCCGGGTTCGTCCGCGAGGACGCCGACGAGGAGGTGGTCGCGTGGGCGGTGGGCGCGCCCGGCGCGCGTCACGACTGGGAGGCGATCGAGTCGCTGATCGAGTGTCGGACCTGCGGCGAGGAACTCCCGCACGCGACGGAGCTGACCGACGAGGGCCGGTTCCGGTTCACGTGCAGCGAGTGCGGCGCGTCGTTTTCGCCGTAGGGGCCGGCGGCTGCCTCATCCCAGCAGCGACCGGAACGACCGGCGACCGACGCCGCACTCCTCGCGGTAGTCGCAGGCCGAACAGCGGTCGTCGTCGACGCGCGACGGCGGGCCGTCGACCGCGCGGGCGGCCCGGAGCGCCCGGCGGTAGGCGGCCTTCCTGCGGGTGGTGAGTCGGACCTCGCGCACGGCGCCGACGGTCGGGTACTCGACCAGCGCGCGCGGCACCTCGCGCTCGCGCTCCCACGCGACCGCCTTCGCGACGGCGACCGCCCGTCCCCACGGTCGTCTCGGGGGAGTCGGCGGCCTCGGCAGCGCCGGCGGTGTCGCCCCCGCCGGCGAGCACCTTGTGGACCGTTCCGTGACAGTCCTTCCCGGAGACGAAAGCGCGCTCGCGTTCGGGATCGATGAGGCGGTCGTAGTCGTCGCGTTCGCGGAGCCGGTCGAGGTTCCGGCGGTACGCGGCCGGCGAGCGCCGGATCGGGAGCCGCCGGAGGGTTGCGTCCGGCGCGTCGGCGAGCGCGGGGTAGCGGTAGGCGAGGTCGATCCGGGCGCGGGCGTCCGCCGGAACCGTCCGGTCGTCCTCGCGGCGGGCGTAGTAGAGCTGTCGCGGGCAGTAGGCCGCGCGGGCCACGTCGCTGAAGGGAGTCACGAGGTGGGTGGGCGCGGTTCGATTGATAAAGAGTGCGAGGTCGCGATCGATTATTTATAAATGGATGTCGTCGGTATTGCGGTGACAACGTTCGAGTTTCCGGCCGCTCGTTTATAAGCGATTGATTGCAAAACGATAGTAAACACTGCCAAAGTCCCAGCCGGACCGCACCGCAACCGCACCTCACGCCTCCCCAGCCTCGGCGGACGGCCCGGCGCGGGCAGGCCGCGCCGGCCCGCCGCCTCCCTCGCGGGCGGGTCGCGCCCAGCGGGCGCGACCCGGCGCGCCGTATCGTATTCGGGGATTCATAAGTACGCGTGAACGGTGTGCGAGCCTCGAAAAGCGTCGGAGTGGGGTATCGCCCGCAACGAGCGGATATTTATAAAGAGACGTCCGTCTCGATATCCTCGGTCGCCTCTTTCAGCCCGTCCTCGCGGGCGGTCTCGGCGTGGTTGCCTTCGATCTCGGCGTCAGTGAGGAGGTCGCGGAGCTCGTCGCGGAAGCGGTCGTTCGCCCGCGTGGCAGTGAGGTCGACGCGGGCGACGCGCGCGTACTTCGCGACGGGGTCGGGGTCGGCGCCGAGCGCCGCCGCGCAGTCGACGATGGAGCGGCCTTCGGCGGTGAGCGACTTCAGGTCCGCGTAGTCGAACGAGGCGTCGTCGACCTCGCGGTCGGCGTCGCGCACGAGGTGGAGGTCGAAGCGGGCGTCTCGGACCGTTTCGGGGTCGACGTCGACCGGTTCGGACGCGTCGACGGCGTCGCTTTCGGCAGCGTCGCCCTCGGCGAGCGCGGCCGCGATCGCGGCGTCGTCGTCCAGTTCGAAGTGCCCGCGCGCGATCCGGGCGTAGGTCGCGTCGTCGAGGTCCGTCGAGAAGTCGTACCGCTCGCGCATCGCGGCGACCAGCTCGCGGACGCGCTCGGCGACGGCGGCCTCGTCTCGGTCGGTGAGGGTCCCGGGGGACTCCGCCTGCCGCTCGGTGACCGTGTCGGACCCGGTGGTCTCGACGAAGATGTCGCGGAGCTCGGCGGTCTTCTCGTCCATGGACTCGTAGGTACGCGCTCCCGGTAGAAAAGCCTCGCGTCAGATTTCGGACGCCTCGAACGCGGTACTACCGGATTGCGGGCGTGAACGCGCGGGGCACGCCGGGAGCCCGACGAACCGCCGTCGTCGTCAACCAGTATATTCAAGTCGGTTTACGAGCGTGGCGGAGACATGGCAACCAACACGGAGTCGGTGGATCTCGTCGGCGACGAGGTCGCGACGAACCTCGCCCGCGCGGCGCTGTTCGCGGCGCTCGTCGGCGCGTTCGCGTACGTGTCGTTCCCGAACCCGGTGTCACCCGTCTCGGTGACGCTCCAAGTGCTCGGCGTCTTCCTCGCCGGGATCTTCCTCGGTCCGGTGTGGGGGGCCGCGTCGCTCGTCTTATACCTCGCGGCGGGCGCGCTCGGCGCGCCGGTGTTCCAGGGCGGCTCCGCGGGCTTCGTGGAGCTCGTGGGCGGGACCGCCGGCTACCTCTGGTCGTACCCGATCGCGGCCGCGCTCGTCGGCGCGATCGTCCACCGCGGCGGCGACCTCCGCGACCTCGACGCCGTCTCCGTCCCGGTCCTCGTGGGCGCGATGACCGCCGGGACGGTCGTCATCTACGCGATGGGCGTCGTCGGCCTCTACCTGAACCTGGAGCTCACCCTCGTCGAGGCGACCGTCCAGGGAGCCGTCGTGTTCCTCCCGGCGGAGGGCGCGAAGATCGCCGCCGCGATCGGGATCGTCCGCTCGGACGCGATCGCGGCCGAGTGAGGTGACGCCGTGATTGACTCAGAGGTGACGCCGCGAGCGAC
>NZ_NHPF01000148.1:0-1576 GCF_002252925.1 Halorubrum sp. Ea8 | reverse complement strand
CGCCGGCGCGGTCGCCGATCGTCTTCATCAGGTCCGGCGCGGTCTGGTTCACCTTCACGCCCGCCTCGTCGCAGGCGTCGTACACGCGCTTCGGGGCGTCGTACAGGTCCGTGCCGGCGTCGATCTCCACGCGGACCGGCGCGGCGAGCGCCTCCGCGAACGCGACCGTCTCGCGGGCCCGCTCGACGTTGTCGCGGGCGCTGGCCTCGACGCTAGAGACGTTCGCGCGCGACGTGCCGAGCCGGTCGGCGATGTCGGACTGGCGGAGCCCCCGCTCGCGGAGGGCGAGCACCTCCGCCTGTCGGTCGGTGAGGACGCTCTCGTCGGCGTCGAACCCGGCCCGTTCCAGCAGCTCGGCGGCGTCGACGTCCTCGACGTCGTCGGCCGCGTCAGCGGCGTCGGCCGGACCGTCGTCTGCGACCATACACGTCGCGAGGGGACGCTCGCTCAAAAAACGGTGGTTTCACCCCTCGCGTCGAGGGGTTCGGCCGGAGGGGGCCGATCGGCGGCGTCCGGACTGTCCGTGGGGTGGGGCCACCCCGGGACGCGCTCACTTGCCCCAGAAGTTCTCGCGGCTGCCGAGCCGTTCGCGCTTCGGCCGGTCGCGGCGGCGGTCGCCCTCGTCTTCCTCGTCGTCGCCCTCGGCCTCGGTATCGCCGTCGCCGTCGTCGTCGTCCTCCTCCTCTTCGGGATCCTCCGGGAGGCGTTCGACGACCTCCTGCGCGGTCGCGTGGCTCGACTTCACGCGGTGGATCCGCACCTCCGCGCGCGCCGGCGGGAGGAGCCCGTCGACGAGGATGATGAAGCCGTCGTCGGTGCGCCCCACGCCCGCGCCGCTCTCGTGGATGTCGTCGACCTCGACTATCACCTGTTCGCCGGGCTGGACCGGCTGCTGTTTCAGCTCGTAGATGGGCATGTCGTAGTGGTTACACCACTCCGCGCCGCCCTTGTTGCCGTAGTGTTGACACCCCATCCCCTCGATTCGCTCGTCGAAACTGGGGCAATCGTCGGCGAGTGGACAGTCCGCCATACCGTAGGAGAGACCGGCCGCCGTTGTAAACGTTTTCGACTGGCTGGGCGAAAATCCGGACTCTCGGCGGCTCACCCGGGTGAACGGCGGCCGATCCGTACGGCGCCTCCCCTCGCGGCCGAGCCCCGCTCACAGGAACTCGCGGACCTCCGAGTACCACATGTCGTGGTGGTCGACCGCGCCGACCGCGTCGGCGACATCGACCGCGATCGCGTGCCAGCAGCGCTCGCTCGGGTCCTCGGCGTCGAGGTTGTACGTCGCGTCCGCGCAGGTGCACTCCCCGTCCTCGACGACGTACTCGTCGTCGTGGCCGACGACGACGGTGAAATCGCGGTAGCGCTTCACGCGCCCCTCGCCGACCGCCTCGATCGCCCGCTGCCCGCGGTCGCCGTGCTCGCCGACGATCCCGGCGGCGATCGGGCCGGTGAGCTCGCCGGCCTCCGCGATCGCCGCCCGCCAGTCGTCGACCGGCTCCATGACCTCCCGTTCTCGGGCGTTCGGTTAAACAGCGTCGGTCAGACGGGGGCCCCGTCTGACCGACGCTGT